>NZ_SGPG01000006.1:0-69224 GCF_004208955.1 Pseudoalteromonas sp. CO325X | reverse complement strand
CGCCGTGTCGGTGGATGCGCATTATAGGGAGATTCGATTTCCACGCAACCCCTTTTTTAAAGAAAACTGCAAAAAATGGATCGTTTGAACAAAAATAAAACTAAAACTACTGTATTTAACAGTTATAGATCTATTTAAGATCTAAATTGCTACATTTAAGATGTTTTATATAGAGAAGGGTTTAGCTAAATAGCTATATATAGAAGAGCTGAAATTTAATTTTGGCCATAAAAAGAAAAAGCCGAGCATAAGCTCGGCTTTTTGTGTCTTTTACGACTTACTCTGCAGACTGTGCGTCTTCTTGAACGTCTTCGCTCGCAACTGGGCGATCTACTAGTTCAATGTAAGCCATTGGTGCGTTGTCGCCTGCACGGAAGCCACACTTCAAAATACGAGTGTAACCACCAGGACGGCCTTCGTAGCGAGGACCAATCTCGCTAAACAACTTACCAACAACTTCTTTATCACGCGTGCGAGCAAATGCTAAACGGCGATTTGCAACGCTATCAGTCTTAGCCAGTGTGATTAAAGGTTCAATTACACGGCGCAGCTCTTTCGCTTTAGGCAATGTTGTTTTGATGATTTCGTGCTTCACCAAAGAACCAGCCATATTGCTGAACATCGCTTTGCGATGGCTGCTGTTACGGTTTAATTGACGACCACTCTTACGATGGCGCATGACCCTATCCTTCTAACTAAACTAAATATAGTGATTTAGATTACTCAGCTAAGCTTGCTGGCGGCCAGTTTTCTAGGCGCATGCCTAGAGACAGACCACGTGATGCAAGCACGTCTTTGATCTCAGTTAGAGACTTCTTACCTAAGTTAGGTGTTTTCAGAAGCTCAACTTCGGTACGCTGTACTAAATCACCGATATATTGAATTTGCTCGGCTTTCAAGCAGTTTGCTGAACGAACTGTTAGCTCAAGATCATCAACTGGACGAAGCAGAATAGGATCGAATTCTGGCTTCTCTTCCTTCTCTTCTGGCTCAGAAACATCACGTAAGTCTACGAATGCTTCTAATTGCTCAGCAAGAATGGTCGACGCACGGCGGATCGCTTCTTCAGGATCTAAAGTGCCGTTTGTTTCCATATCAATGATTAACTTGTCTAAGTCAGTACGTTGTTCAACACGTGCTGATTCGACCGAGTACGCAATACGCTCAACTGGGCTGAATGATGCATCAAGCAACAAACGGCCGATTGGGCGCTCATCGTCTTCAGAGGATACGCGGCTAGAAGCTGGTACATAACCACGACCACGCTCAACACGGATGCGCATGCTGATCTCGCTATTGTCAGTTGTTAAATGACAAATTACGTGATCAGGATTGCTGATTGTTACATCACCATCGTGCTGGATATCTGCCGCAGTCACAGGGCCTACACCAGATTTAGTCAGGGTCAGAAAAACTTCATCTTTGCCTTCGATATTAACTGCTAGACCTTTAAGGTTTAACAGGATTTCAATGATGTCTTCTTGTACGCCTTCTTTCGCGCTGTACTCATGTAAAACGCCATCAATTTCTACCTCAGTAACTGCGCATCCAGGCATAGATGACAACAGAATACGACGTAGAGCGTTTCCTAGAGTGTGACCAAAACCACGCTCAAGCGGCTCTAGTACCACTTTTGAACGAGTTGGGTTGATAGCGTCGATATCGACTAACCTTGGTTTTAGGAATTCGGTTACAGAACCCTGCATTTTATCCTCTCTTAACTCTTAACTTTACTTCGAGTAAAGTTCGACGATTAGTTGTTCGTTAATGTCCGCAGACAGATCAGAACGCTCAGGTAGGCGCTTAAAAGTACCTTCCATTTTCTTACCGTCAACTTCAACCCAAGTTGGCTTCTCACGTTGCTCAGCCAATTCTAGAGCTCCAACGATACGTGCTTGCTTCTTCGACTTCTCACGAATTTCTACCTGATCTTCAGGAGTAACGTTGAAAGAAGGAATGTTTACAACACGACCATTAACCATAATCGCTTTGTGACTTACTAGCTGACGCGCTTCAGCACGTGTGCTTGCAAAACCCATGCGATATACAACATTGTCTAGACGTTGCTCTAGAAGCTGAAGTAGGTTTTCACCTGTATTGCCTTTAAGGCGAGCAGCTTCTTTGTAGTAGTTACGGAATTGCTTTTCAAGGATGCCGTACATACGACGAACCTTTTGCTTTTCACGTAGCTGTAGACCGTAGTCAGATAAACGACCCTTACGGGCGCCGTGCTGACCAGGTGCTGTCTCAAGTTTACACTTAGAGTCGATAGCTCGTACGCCGCTCTTAAGGAACAGGTCAGTACCTTCACGACGACTTAGCTTGAGCTTAGGGCCCAAATATCTTGCCATGTTCTTTCTCCTAACCTATTGTTATACGCGACGTTTCTTCGGTGGACGACAACCATTGTGTGGAATTGGCGTCACGTCAGTGATGTTTGTGATACGGAAACCAGCAGCATTCAATGCACGTACAGCAGACTCACGGCCTGGACCTGGACCTTTAATGAATACTTCTAAGTTCTTCAAACCGTATTCTTGTGCAGCAGTACCTGCACGCTCTGCAGCTACCTGAGCAGCGAATGGTGTAGATTTACGTGAACCACGGAAACCTGAACCACCGGCAGTTGCCCAAGAAAGTGCATTACCTTGACGGTCTGTAATCGTAACAATAGTGTTGTTGAAAGACGCATGAACGTGAGCCATGCCATCAGCAACTTGCTTTTTGACCTTCTTACGACGAATTGGTGCTTTAGCCATAATTTACCCCACCTTATTTCTTGATAGGCTTGCGAGGACCCTTACGAGTACGCGCGTTAGTCTTAGTACGCTGACCACGTAGTGGTAGCGAACGACGGTGACGTAAACCACGGAAGCAACCAAGGTCCATAAGACGCTTGATGTTCAAAGTAACTTCACGACGAAGATCACCTTCTACAGTGTACTTGCCAACTTCTTCACGAAGCGTGTCAAGAGTTTCGTCATTTAGTTCACCGATTTTAGTATCTTCTGCGATACCTACCGCTGCCAAGATCGCCTTAGCGCGGGTTTTACCTACACCATAAATTGAGGTTAAACCAATAACCGCATGTTTATGATCAGGAACGTTAATGCCAGCTATACGGGCCACTAACACATCTCCTATAGTTTAAATTTGGTAATCATCTTCTCGAAAAGCCCGTTAGGATACTCAAGTGATGACCAAACTACAATGAAAAACACAGGCCGAGCATACCACTCAGCCTGCATGACTTGTTTAATTAGCCTTGCCTTTGCTTGTGCTTAGGCTCACTGCAAATCACACGTACAACGCCGGCACGTTTGATTACTTTGCAGTTACGGCAGATTTTCTTAACGGAAGCACGTACTTTCATTACTCAACTCCGTAAACCGACCTTATCGGCCATAGCCTTTAAGGTTTGCTTTTTTCAGCACAGAATCATACTGATGTGACATCAGATGGGTCTGTACTTGTGCCATAAAGTCCATGATCACAACAACGATAATCAAGATTGATGTACCGCCGAAGTAGAATGGCGTTTGCCATGCCATGGTCATAAACTCGGGCACTAGACAGATAAAGGTAATGTACAAGGCACCTGCCAATGTCAGGCGTGTCATTACTTTATCAATGTATTTCGATGTCTGCTCACCTGGACGAATACCTGGAATGAAAGCTCCAGATTTTTTCAGGTTGTCTGCAGTTTCACGCGGGTTGAAAACCAACGCAGTGTAGAAAAAGCAGAAAAAGATAATAGCAGCAGCCAAGACCATTGCGTACAGCGGTTGACCCGGAGTCAATGCTGTGGAAATGGCTTGTAACACGTCAGCTACAGGACCTTCACCCTGGCCGAACCAGCTTGCAATTGTACCAGGGAACAGAATGATACTACTAGCAAAGATTGGTGGAATAACCCCAGCCATATTTACTTTCAACGGCAAGTGTGTGCTTTGAGCAGCGTACACCTGACGACCTTGTTGGCGCTTTGCGTAGTTAACAACAATACGACGTTGACCACGTTCAAAGAAAACCACCAAGTAAGTAACGGCAAACACGATTACCGCAATCAATACCAGTACCAAAATGTTCAATTCACCTTGGCGCGCCATTTCGGCTGTCGAACCAATAGCAGACGGCAGGTTAGCTACGATACCAACAAAGATCAGAACTGAGATACCGTTACCGATACCACGCTCTGTAATTTGTTCGCCCAACCACATTAAGAACATACAGCCGGTCACTAAGCTCACTACAGCAGTGAAATAGAAACCAAAGCCGGGGTTAACAACTAACCCGTCCATCATGTTCGGTAAGCCAGTAGCAATACCGATTGATTGGAACGTAGCAAGCACGAGCGTACCATAACGCGTGTACTGACTGATTTTCTTACGCCCCTGTTCACCCTCTTTTTTCAGCTCTACCATCGCAGGATGTATATGCGTTAGTAGCTGCATGATAATTGAGGCCGAAATATAGGGCATAATACCCAGTGCAAGTACCGAAGCACGCTCAAGCGCACCACCGCTGAACATGTTGAACATTTCAACAATGGTGCCCTTCTGTTGCTCGAAGAATTCGGCAAGTACAGCGGCGTCAATCCCAGGGATCGGCACGAATGAACCTAAACGGTAAATAATGATAGCACCGAGTACAAATAGTAAACGACGCTTCAACTCCGCAAGCCCGCTTTGTGCACTTTGCATATCGTGACCTGGTTTAGCCATAAAGTACTTCCTTACTCTTCTACCTTGCCTCCGGCAGCTTCAATCGCTTCGCGTGCACCTTTGGTCACTTTAAGACCTTTAACAGTGACGGCGCGAGAAACTTCACCAGATTTAACTACTTTAACGAACTGGATGTTCTTCTTAACCAGACCAGCTGCTTGTAACGCGTTTAGATCTACCACATCGCCTTCAACTTTAGCGATTTCGAATAGATTCACTTCTTTAGTCGCAAGAGACTTGCGTGAAGTGAAACCAAACTTAGGTAGACGACGTTGCATAGGCATTTGACCGCCTTCGAAACCAACGCGTACTTTACCACCAGAACGTGATTTTTGACCTTTGTGACCACGGCCACCAGTTTTACCTAGGCCAGAACCGATACCACGGCCCACACGTTTGCCGGCTGATTTTGCACCTGCAGCAGGTGAAAGTGTATTCAAATTCATTCGAATTACCCCTCAACCTTAACCATGTAAGAAACTTGGTTGATCATACCACGTACTGAAGGCGTATCTTCTAGCTCTACAGTGTGGTTGATACGACGTAAACCAAGGCCACGTAATGTAGCTCTATGCTTCGGCAAGCGGCCGATTGAACTACGTACTTGAGTTACTTTTACTGTATTTGCCATGGTGTCTTACCCCAAAATTTCTTCAACGCTAAGACCACGCTTCGCAGCAACTGCTTCTGGAGACTTCATGTTCTCTAGTGCTGAGATAGTTGCGCGAACAACGTTGATCGGGTTAGTCGAACCGTAGGCTTTTGACAATACGTTTTGTACACCAGCTACTTCTAGTACTGCACGCATCGCACCACCGGCGATGATACCAGTACCTTCAGATGCTGGTTGCATGTACACTTTAGAACCAGCGTGACGACCCTTGATAGGGTGCTGAAGTGTATTGCCTTTAAGCTCTACCTTGATCATGTTACGACGTGCTTTTTCCATTGCTTTTTGAATAGCAGCTGGAACTTCACGTGCTTTACCATAACCAAAACCTACTTTACCTGCGCCGTCACCTACTACTGTAAGTGCAGTGAAGCTAAAGATACGACCACCTTTAACCACCTTAGACACACGGTTTACCGCGATTAGCTTTTCAGCCAAATCAGGCTGTTGTTGCTTTGCTTCTACGTTAGCCATTGTCTACTCCTAGAATTGCAGACCGGCTTCACGCGCTGCATCCGCAAGCGCCTTCACACGGCCGTGATATTTAAAGCCACTGCGGTCAAAAGCGATACTTTCGTTAACGCCTTTTTCAGCCGCACGTTCTGCAACTGCTTTACCCACTGCTTGAGCAGCTTCGATGTTGCCAGTGCCTTTAACTGTTTCAGCAATTGCTTTCTCAACAGTAGAAGCAGCAGCCAGTACACTACCCTCAGCACTAATAACCTGAGCATAGATGTGACGTGGCGTGCGGTGGATAACAAGGCGGATTTTGCCCTGTTCAATAAAATTTCTACGTGAGCGCTTAGCGCGACGTAGACGTGCTGTTCTCTTATCCATCGTCCTACCTTACTTCTTCTTAGCCTCTTTACGACGCACGTATTCGTCAGCATAGCGAACACCTTTACCTTTATAAGGCTCTGGCTCACGGTATGCGCGAATATTTGCAGCAGTTTGACCAACTAGCTGCTTGTCTGCGCCCTTAACAACGATCTCAGTTTGGCTCGGAGCTTCAATCGTGATGCCCTCTGGGATCTCGAAGTTGACTGGGTGTGAGAAGCCTAGCGTTAAATCTAGTACTTTACCTTTCACCGCAGCACGGTAACCAACACCAACTAGCTGTAGCTTCTTCTCGTAACCGTCGTTCACACCAACAATCATGTTGTTGATAAGTGCACGTGCAGTACCAGCTTGAGCCCAAGCGTTAGCAACGCCTTCTACAGGTTTAGTGGTGATTACATTGTCTTCGAATGAAACTTCAACCGCTTCGTTGATAGCACGGCTAAGTTCACCATTCTTACCTTTAACTGTGATGTCCTGGCCTTTAAGCGTGATTTCTACACCGGCTGGAACATTAATAGGTGCCTTTGCTATACGCGACATAGTCCCCTCCGATTACGCTACAAAGCCAATGATTTCACCGCCCACGCCAGCGCTACGCGCAGCACGGTCAGTCATCAGGCCTTTAGAAGTTGATACGATAGCGATACCTAGACCACCCATTACCTTAGGTAATGCGTCACGTTTCTTATAGATACGTAGACCAGGGCGGCTAACACGCTGGATGTTTTCGATTACAGCTTTGCCTTCGAAGTACTTAAGCTCGATGTTTAGTTCAGGTTTAGCGCCTTCTGTTACTGAGTAACCAGAAACATAACCTTCATCAGTTAGTACTTTAGCAACTGCTATTTTCAGCTTTGAAGATGGCATTGAGATAGAAACCTTCTTCGCAGTCTGGCCGTTACGGATACGTGTGAACAAATCCGCAATAGGATCTTGCAAGCTCATTGTCTTACTCCCGTGATTCTATTACCAACTAGCCTTTTTAAGGCCAGGAATTTCACCGCGCATAGCTGCTTCGCGAACTTTGATACGGCTTAGGCCGAACTTGCGAAGGTAACCATGTGGGCGGCCCGTGATGTTACAACGATTACGTTGACGTGCAGGGCTTGAATCACGCGGAAGAGTCTGAAGCTTCAGAACCGCGTCCCAACGCTCTTCATCTGATGAATTAACATCGCTGATGATAGCTTTTAGTGCCGCACGCTTTTCAGCGTATTGGGCAACTAGTTTAGTGCGCTTTGCTTCGCGCGCTTTCATTGAATTCTTTGCCATAACCCTACCCTTATTTCTTGAATGGGAAGTTAAACGCTTCTAACAACGCACGGCCTTCCTCATCATTCTGCGCAGAAGTAGTGATAGTGATGTCTAGACCACGTACACGGTCTACACGATCATAATCGATTTCTGGGAAGATGATTTGTTCACGTACGCCCATGCTGTAGTTGCCGCGACCGTCGAAAGACTTAGCGCTTACACCACGGAAATCGCGAATACGCGGGATAGCGATTGAAACCAAACGCTCAAAAAAGTCCCACATACGCTCGCCACGTAGGGTTACTTTACAACCAATTGGGTAGCCTTCACGGATCTTAAAGCCTGCAACTGATTTGCGTGCTTTCGTGATAAGAGGCTTCTGACCAGAGATTGCTTCTAGATCAGCAACAGCGTTTTCTAGAATTTTCTTGTCAGCTAGGGCTTCGCCCACACCCATGTTTAATGTGATCTTTTCGATCTGAGGGACTTGCATGACAGAGCTGAAACCAAACTTCTTTTGAAGTTCAGCGACTACTTTGTCTTTATATACTTCATGCAGTTTCGCCATCGTCTACTCCAACTATTAAATAGTTTTACCAGTAGATTTGAAGATACGTAATTTCTTACCGTCTTCAATCTTGAAACCTACACGATCTGCTTTACCCGTTTCCGAGTTGTAGATCGCAACGTTTGATACGTCGATAGACGCTTCTTTCTCAACAATACCGCCAGCTTGGTTCAACTGAGGAACAGGCTTTTGGTGCTTCTTGATAAGGTTTACGCCTTCAACAAATACTCGACCAGTTTCAGTAACAACTGAAAGCACTTTACCGCGCTTACCTTTGTCTTTACCGGCCAGTACGATTACTTCGTCATCACGACGGATTTTTGCTGCCATGATCGACTCCTTATAGTACTTCTGGTGCTAGTGAAACGATCTTCATGAACTTTTCAGTACGAAGTTCACGAGTCACAGGGCCGAAGATACGGGTTCCGATTGGCTGGTTGCTATCGTTTAAAATAACAGCCGCATTGCTATCGAAACGGATCAAAGAGCCGTCTGGACGACGAACGCCTTTTTTGGTACGCACAACAACCGCGTTTTTAACATCACCTTTTTTAACTTTGCCGCGAGGAATCGCTTCCTTAACAGCAACCTTAATGATGTCACCAACCGATGCGTAACGACGGTGTGAACCGCCAAGGACTTTAATACACTGCACTTTGCGGGCGCCGCTGTTATCTGCAACGTCCAGCTGAGTTTGCATTTGGATCATCTTAATGTGCTCCGGTGTAGTTACAACTCGCCATAATTCCGTTAGAAATTAAGGCATTAAATAAATTATCCGCTCAATTAACAGGCAACTTTTCGGTTACTTGTGTGCTGAGGGCGGGCAATTGTATCAGTAATGGCGGGCAAAAGGTAGGCTAATTTTTAATTAATTTCTTTACTTAGCTCGGTTAATAAAGGCTCTGAAAGCCCTAAGGTGAGAACAGAAAATTATCGAAAACAGGCTATTTTTCGCACCATCAATTGCTTATAAAAGCATCAAGACACAAAAGTGCCTTGATGCTGCATGTATATATGGGGGGGATTAGCCGCCAAACAAGCCTTTGAGTTTGTCTTTTACTTTTTCTTTGGCTTTTTCTTTCACTTCCTCTTTGGCAGCCTCACCAACGTCCAAGTTAACCGCCACGTCATGGAAAGGACCTTTTATACGAACCGGAATTTTGAAACCGGTACTGTCATCGGTGGTGCCTTGACCTTCGATTGAATCCACAATCCCCGTTACTAAGCGGTAGTTTACCTTGGTCGCAGGGAGATCCACTTGGCCTTCACCAGTAATACGAATGAGCGGGCTTAGCAACGACAAATCTGAGTTGACGCCAACGCCTTTGGTAAAGTTCATACTCCCCGTTAAAGCGGTAAAGTCTGTCTGCTGAGACTTATCAAAGCCAGTATTAAGGCCTTGTGAAAGTGCGGATGTATTTCCCTTAATGAGTTCCTTCGCCTTTCGCACCAATTCAGCAATGTTCGCTCCTTTAACAGCACCATCGGCAAAACTGAATGCTAATTTGCCAGCCAGCGCATCAACGAAGTCTTGTTGGCTCTGCCCTTCGGTAGTCAGTTGCCAATTGAGCGCCCCTTTACCCATTAACTTATCAAACTTCACTGCATCGCTAAGAAGAGGCTCAGCATTTATACCACTGAGGTCAAACTGAGTATCGATGTGGTAAGGCTGTCGCGCTGCGTTCAGCGTTACTTTGCCGGTTCCCTGGCCTTCATAGGCAGCGAATTTATCCATACTGAGAGTGGCTACGGCATTATCAAGCTTAATACTGAATTGGTTCTCACCGAGTGTAATATCACGCGCTTTTAAGCCACTTGAGCGAACCACAATATCGGCATCAAGGGCATTCAGGGCAGAAAGATCTATCGGCGTATCATCCCATTCTAAGGGTTGAGCCTGAGAATCATCATTACTTGGTTGCTCGGTATTCGCGGCAGGCTCCGGTAAGTAAGGGTTTAAATCTAGCATGCCCAAATCCACATTGGCAGTAAGCGCTAAACGCTCGCCAAGGTGAATCGTACTCATACCTTCGATGGCAAGCTGATCTAACGTCGCCACGAGCTTATTAATAGTAAAAGCCTGTCCTTGCAGTTGCATACTGCCCTCTACACGGAAGTCATTAAACGCGTTGTCTTTGGCATTGAGCTCAACGCCTTGCCACTTGGCAATGCGCTTCACCGAATCCCCTTGCAACATCAAAGTGCCGCTAATATTTCCACCCTGCTCAGCAATGTTGCCTTTGAATTCCATATCAACAAGCGCAGATGTTAAGTTTTGCGTAAGCGTAAATGGTCGACCTTCGATGGCTTTGATTGGGTTATCCAATTCTATATCAAGGTTAAACCGCTCACCCATGTACGTTATGCCCCCTTCTAACTCTAAAGGTTGGCGTAACGATTTAAGTAATACCGCTAATTCCAAGTCGCTAATTTGTTGTTTACTTCCAGTTTGCCCGTCCAGATAGGTAAACTGACCACCATAAATAGCCACTTCTCCAAGCTCAATATCAAAGTTGTCTGGCAGCTTGACTTGGCCTTGCTCAGTGCTTTGTTGCGATTGCTCAGTTGCAACCTTATCAAAGAGCTGCCAATTGCCTTGGCCTTGGGCATTTGTTTCCAGCAACACATCCGGCTCACGGATAACAAACTTATCCAGCTTCACTTCGCCAGAGAATAAGGTGCTCCAGGGGATATGCACATCCAATTGTTTCATCGTCGCCATATTGGCTTGCGATCCCCCTTCCATATTGCTAAAGCTAACATCATTAAGCTCTAATCGCAGTGAAGGGAAAATCGCTAAGTCTTTATCGCCGGCAATCGTCAGTGTGCGCCCTGTGGTGTTTTGTACCTGCTCTGACACTTTATTGAAGATGGCATCGACAGGAATAAAGAAAGGAATGGCGATGAGTAAGCCGATAATTACGACTATGATTACGCCCAAAACCTTGGCTAGGGTCTTCATGGTGAACCTCGTTCCATTAAAGCAAATGTGTTTAGCATAACCTAAAGTAGTTATCTGTGTAATTGTAGTTAAAGTTCATGAATATAGGATGATAGTTGCTGAGCCAGCGTATGCACTGCTTGCGCCATGGTTTTCTCCCAAGGTAGGGCGAAGGTCATACGAAAAAAACGCGCATAATCGATTTGTGGCATAAAGAGTTCGCCAGGCGCAATGGCGATACGCCGAGTAATCAACCGTTGCCATAGATCATCACTGCAGCCCCCCTGAGGAAGCTCAAACCATAAACTTGGCCCACCACCGATGTCTTGGTATAAATGTGCAACGCCAAAGTGATTGAAAATTTCATCAACCTGCTGGTACTGCCTTAATAGTTGCGCTCGTAAACGTCGGGTTAAACGGCGATAGTCACCACTGCGATACAAATGAGTAACCAGCTCTTGGCTCGCGATATCGCTTGCCTCACTAAGCACCGATTTAGTCAAAATAATATCAGCAGCGCAATTACGGCAGAGCATATACCCCAAGGTTAGAGCAAAGGACAGTGTATCACTGTAGTCACATATGCTGATCACCGCTAGAGAGCTATCTTCATCTAAGAGGCTCGCAATTGACGGAGGTCGAAACTCACTAAAACTAAGCTCACCACGGTCATATTCGATTAGCGCAACATCATGGCGCTGCGCCCAAGCCAACAATGCACGTTTTTGTTGTTCGCTCAGCAGGCGCCCTGTCGGATCTTGATAATTAGGGTTAAAAATATAAGCGCGAATGTCATGCTCTTGTCGAGCCTGCTCCAATAATGCCAATTCGGTTTCGAAGTCGGGCTGTATAGGGACACCCACATAAGCTTGAGCGCTGTGGTGCAAATGCGCCAATATAAAAAATGAGCTTGGAGACTCAACTGCCACCTTATGCTCACTCAACCCTAATCCCTTTAACGCCAAAGTAAGTGCCGAACTGCGTCCATGGGTGATCACGACCTCGGCTGGATTTATAAACTGCTGACTCAACGCATAATGTGTCGCAATTTCTTGACGCAGCGAATCAATACCGGCTTCACGATTGTCTTGGAGTAATTTAAATGGACGCTGCCTGCGCACACGCTTTTGCGCCCGCGTGAGTAGCGCTTCGTTGTCTAATACCGTACTTGGCCCAGTGCAGGATAGCGGCACTATATCTGCGTCGTTAAAACTGTATTGCACCGCTTTGTGTAACGGCATGGAAATCAGCTCACTTGGGATTAATTTATCACCAAAGTTTTGTTGCGCAGTGCTTTGTTGACGAGCACAAACGTAATAACCACTGCGCGGCCGGGCCTCAATGAGTTGTTGTCTTTGCAAATGTTCATAAATTTTAGCAGCTGTCGATATCCCAACTTTTCTTTCACGAGCGAAATCCCGGACAGAAAGAAGCCTATCACCCTGTTTTAATTGGCCATTATTAATTGACTTAGCTAGTACCTCGGCCTCTCGCTGATAGATAAAACTGGGCATCTGTATTGCTTATTTTTCATTTTTATTGTGTCTGTTTTGCTTTTTTACGTGCCATTACACTGGTTGTCAAACGAAAAGGAGCTAACATGACCCTATTAATAGACACACCAAGGCTGCAGATGCGTCATTTCCGGCTTGCTGATGCCGAAGCAGTGCGCGCATTTAATTCCAACACCGAAGTCACTCGGTATACCGGAGACCCCGCTCAGATAAGCACCAGCGAACAGGCTCGGCGCCTCATCAAAGACGTTTGGTTACACGAATACAAACGTTATGGTTACGCTCGTTATGCCTTGATACACAAGCAACACAACAAGTTAATTGGATTTTGTGGTTTTAAGTTCAACCCACAACAACAGCTTGCTGATTTAGGCTACCGCATGCTTCCTCAGTATTGGCAACAGGGTCTTGGCTATGAGGCGGCACAAAGCGTCATGACATATGGGCTAACCACCCTCGCATTACCAGGAGTTTATGCCGAAGTAGATAGTGCCAACACGGGCTCTGTACGCATTTTGCAAAAACTTGGTTTTACGCACACGGATTCATATCGTCAATGGGGGCTCAACCTACAACGCTATGATTATCTGTGTGCTCCCTATAGTAGATAAGCCTCCAAGCTACTTAAAACAGCAAAGTCAATATTGCATCAACACACAATGTCAGTATGATGCACAGCCCCGCTCAAAGTGGGCTGTGTTGTATCAAGTGGAGTTGTAGTACCAAGCATGAAGAAGTTGCTTATATCCCCATCAAAAATGGCGCTGGGTGAACAAGAAAGTCAGATTTATCAAAATATTTTAAAACAGGCGACCGATATCAGCCTAAATCTAATGGCGGTGAAGGTTGAAAACCACCCAGACGAGTTCTTAGGTTGGTGTTATGAGTTACTTGACGCACTCAATAACCGCCTAAACTACGAGTTACTAGAGCCTCAGCAGCTCCCTTGTGTAAAGAAGCTACACACACTGCTTACTGAAGCCATTAGCTTTTTGCAACTGAAGGCCTTACGTATTACTCCCTGGCCAGTGCTATGTGAATACCTGCAACAGCAGCAATCACGCGTTTTATTAGATGAACACTTAGCCTTATGTGACTACATCGACAGGTTACGGGAACAGTCGTTAGCTGAACTCACTAAAGAGGACCGCCTTGTAGTCGCGGGTAAACACCTCAACAGTCATGACCCAGCAGTCTACCGCTTTGATGTCGAGCTCTTTGCTGCAACGAGAACCAATAAAGCATTTCACCAATTGCTGGCTGATTTCCCAGCTCTTTTTGATCAGGCTTTGGCGCACATTCCACTACAAGGAGAGGTAACACGCGAGCATTACAGTGCCTTTGTTACAGCCTATCAAAGCATCTTCATCGATGCCGATGAAAAGCCTACACTTGCTCCGGCAACGCGCCTGTTAGCCATGCGCCGACCCGATGTATTCACTCCTGCCAGCCAAGCTAAATTAGATACTTTGTGCGCTGCGCTAGGTGTTGCCAAATTGAGTAACCGCGACTTCGAACGATATTGGCAGGAGCTGGTATGCACTATAACTCGCCTACCCTGGTACACTATGGCCAGCGGCGACAATGACCTAGAGCAACGCTTGTGCGCCAACAAAGCACTCTTGCCATGCTTATTTTTCTATTTCGCCGAGGATAGTGCGCAGCAATCAAACTACTACAAGCTGCTCCATAAGCCGAAGCGTTCATCTTCCAGCAAAGCACCTAGACGCAGCAAAGAGTCTGCAGCAACGCTGGTAGATAGAGCTTTAGCCGAAGATGATATCCCAGAGCATATTCGCGCCAAGCGCGACTCTATCATCGCCGAAGTGGAGAAAGGCCGCAGCATCAATGATACCCTCACCTTGATGCGCACCATTTTCGGTTAACCCCTCATCCCATACAGAGCGCCGCTCGGCGCTCCAGCTTATCAAGCGCCTCCCCCAGGTTTGCAGCAACAGTACCAGCGCATAACGAGTCACAGTGGTGTGAATTATCTCGGTGCATCCGCATAAAATATGCACCAGGGTCGTGCAACAGATCACTTTGTGAAATCAGGCCATTTTCAAAAATCAATACCAAGCTGTTGAAAAATATTTAATTATTAATTTATTTCATACTCTGGCATGGCCTTTGCCCTGTTTATGCCAACACAGCGCGAAAACGGGAATGAAACAATGATAAAAACAACACGCTGGCAAGTCTCGGGGCTACTCTGTCTCGCCCTGTTGCCTATGACAGGCCATGCTAAGAACAGTCTAACTGCGAATGTGGCGGCTAGTTCAAACTATTATTGGCGAGGGATCACACAAAGTGATGACCAAGCCGCAGTATCGGGCGGCTTAGATTATGCTACGGACAGTGGCTTCTATATGGGAACTTGGCTATCCAATATTGATTTCGGCGAAGCCGCAAGCACTAGTTATGAAATGGATTTGTACGCTGGCTTTGGCGGCACAGCGGGAGAGATCGATTACGACGTTGGTTATATCTATTATGCCTACCCTGATGCCGCTGACGACATTGGTTTTGGTGAGGTTTATGGTTCACTAAGCTGGCAATGGCTGAGCGCAGGGGCGAGCTACCTACTTAATGCCGAAGACGATGCCACCAGTGAAGAAGATATGCTTTATTTAGAGCTCAATGCTAGTTTTCCAGTTTTCACCGACACTGAGCTCGCATTCCACCTAGGCCATTCTAGTGGTGACACCGTTCGGGAGTGGTATGGTGAAGATGATAGTTACTTAGATTATGGCGTTAGCATCAGTAAAGCCGGGTTCACACTTGGCCTGTTGCAAACTGATCTTGATGCTGATGACGATTTGAAAGCCTACGTGTCCTACAGTATGGACTTTGATTTGTAGGTATTTACCGACTTATTGTTGCTGCAAACCAGGGGCCGTCAGGCCCTTTATCTTTTATTTTTCTCATCAAAAACCTGCTTTAGAGCTTGCACTAATTGAGGATCAGAGTGTTTATTCACTGCCAAGCATAATGGCGTTCGTTGACTTTGCTGTAACTCCCACACCTTGATTACTGTATTGGCCGATAACTCCCTTTGGCGCAGCGCTAAGGTCATCGCAGCTTCTGTATTTAAAATTAAATCTAACCTTCCAGCTAGAAATTTAGTCATGCTGACCTCAATACTAGCCGCCACATCTAAGTGCCGCTCATCACTAAACCCCTGTTGCCGCAAATGCTGATGAGTCCAGCCGTCTCGACTCACTGCGAGCGTATACTGCTTCACATCAGCCAATGAATGCACTTTTATGCGCTGATCATCACTGCGCTTGTAGATAAACATAGGAGTGGGCGCACTGATGGGACAAAACCAGTGAAATAACTGGTGCCGCTGTGCGGTTTTATAAATTGCGAATATACCGTGGTTAGCGCGAGTTTTAGCTAAATTATAGGCTCGCGCCCAAGTAGTAAGGTGAATATCAGCATCAATATTGGCGGCTTCTAAAGCCCCACGCACAGCTTGCGTTGCCCGGCCAACCACCTGACCCTGCTCATTAAGGTAGTTGTAGGGCGGCCAGTGCTCGGTATAAAGCTGTAGCTGGGGCTGCGCAACGAGGCTAAAGCTAAGACTCATTGCAATTAGCCACACATAGATGTGATATTTAAGGTACTGCATGGCCTTTAGATGCCTGCCATATTCGATACCATTGCTCATGGCTTAATTCTAGCAGCTGAGCGCCAACTGCACTGCGAATACGCTCAATATTCCCCGTACCTAACACCACAGCAGGTTGGCTTGGGTGCTTCAACAACCACGCATATACCACTTGATCTAGGCCGCTTGCCCCGATTTCCTGTGCGATTTGCTCTAGTGTTTGCCGTAACCTTTGCGCCTTTTCAGTCATACTCGTAAATATCTCGCCACCCGCCAGCGGCGACCAACACATCGGGTTTATGCGCCAACGTTGACACTGATCTAAAGTACCCTCATCTAACGCATTCATCTGATAGGGAGAGAACTCAATTTGATTGGTTTGCAACGGGAAATCCAACCGCGACTGCAATAACTCAAACTGACTGGTGGTAAAGTTAGAAACGCCGAAGTGCAATACATCACCACGCGCTCTCAAGGTATTGAATGCTTCAGCCACTTCATCTGCCTGCATTAAGTAGTCTGGGCGGTGGATCAGCAAGCAATCTAAACGATCGGTGTGAAAATGCTGCAGTGACTTTTCAGCACTGGCGATAATATGCTCACGGCTGGAGTTATAGTGATTAACATGCCCGGGCACAGCGCGCTTACCCTGCTGCAGCGCAATGCCGCACTTGGTGATGATACGAATTTGTTCACGTACGCTGGGTTTGAGCTTTAATAACTCTCCGAACGCCGCTTCACAGCGATATTGACCATAAATGTCAGCATGATCTGTATCAACAATGCCCTGCTCAATACATTGCTCTACAAACGCGAGGTTTTGTTGGGCGCTGCGCTGCCAATCGAGCATGCGCCAAAACCCTAACACTAAAGGCGAAATAGTTCTGTGTGCCATACTTTGCAACCTGATATTTTTTTGCCACTATAGCACAGCCCATTGGCAGCCCTTCAAGGTACATCATTGTCGTGATCAGTTTATATTTGGTGTTTTACAGCGCATTTCTACTTTGGCAACAGTGGGTGTTACCAGCTGCCAGTGAAGACATCCAGGGCATTGTCTCAACGCCACGGCAATGCGCGCAGCAACTCAGAAAACCAATCACCACGCACACTGACGTCCTACCACAGCGTATTGAAGTCCTCAGTTGGAATATTTATAAAGCACAACATGAACAGCTGTTACCGGATTTAAGAGCGCTGTCTCAGGGCGTTGACTTTGTGCTTTTACAGGAGGCGTTTCGCGACCAACAACTCTTCGCTATCAAGCCTTATGCACGCTTTTCCCCCGGCTTCCGAGGGTGGTCAAAACAAACCGGTACCTTATTGCTCAGTGATTTTCAGCCACAGCTCTATTGTCGCTTTTACCAACACGAACCCTGGCTGCGAACACCGAAGGCATCAAGTATAAGCCGTTATGCGCTAGCGCAGGGGGGCAGTTTACTTGTGGTGAACCTCCACGGTATCAACTTTACCTGGGGCACCGAAGACTATCAACGCCAACTAAAAACCTTAACCCTGCTCATCGCTCAGCATAACGGGCCTGTTATTTTTGCTGGCGATTTCAATACCTGGAGCCACTCCCGTCAACAATTAGTACAGCAGCTATTAACTCCTTTGCAGTTAGCACCGGTGACTTTATCCCCTGACCAGCGCACGCGTTTTTTTGGCTACGCTCTGGATCAAGTGTGGACCCGAGGGGTAGAAATAAAAAGAGCTCAAGCGTTGGCACGCGAGAGCTCAGATCATAACCCGATATTGGTGTCGTTAAGCTTATAGCTTTTTCACGTTATTAGCGCTATCACGATCGACTAATTTAATGAGTGGGTCGACACCTGCAAAACTTGGCCGCTCATCAACGTACAGCTCTAGTGTATTGGCGCCTGAGACCAGCTCATGCTTTTGTAAATAAATCACTGAATCGTTGGCACTTAACTGTTCAGGGTCAAAGTGGAACAAGCCGATATCCACCAGCTGCTGCATGGGCTCTTCTGTCTCGACCCCCTCACCATTGGCATATACTTTTTTGGCATCAATGCTCAAGGTCACTTTAAACTTACCGCTTTGCTCATTTGTTTCACTCACGACTACATCTTCTAGCGCTAGCTCATACAAAGTGATGCGTTTAAACTGATCATCAATAAAGGCCTGTTCTTGCTCATTCGCTTGCGCTTTGAGGTGACGCAACAGGTCAAGAGTTGTGGGGTAAGGGTTCGTTTGGTACTTAAACTCCTGTAAAAAGTGCTGCAATGCCGTGTTGGTGCGCTTATCGCCTAACCTATCAGCAACCGCCATCATCACCACCGAGCCTTTACGATAGTGCAAATATTGCTGATTTTCAGAGCGATACAACGGCATCTCGCGATAACTTTCCATAGTGCGGCCCTGTAAATAGCGATCTAACTCATACTTGAGGAACTTACGCAGCTTTTGCTCGCCATATTTTTCCGCCATCACTTGCAGTGCACTGTACTGAGATAAGGTTTCAGATATGACCGCCGACCCCTGCACATTGGCGGCACCAACTTGATGCCCCCACCACTGGTGCGCAACCTCGTGAGCGGTTACATAATAAGGCAGGTTAATATCATCGGGGTCTCGCAAATCGGTGATGAAGCCAATACGTTCAGAATAAGGAACGGTGTTTGCGAAGCTCTGCGCAAAGCCACGGTAACCTGGGAACTCGAGGATTCGTAGCTGTTTATGCTGGTAAGGACCAAACTCTTTGGTGAAATAATCGATAGAGTCCTTGGTAGACTGGATCATCGTATCGACATTCCACGGGTGGTCACGATGATAAAAAACTTCAATATTGATGCCTTTGTAACGCTCTTTCTTCACCTCTAAGCGGGCCGACATAATATTGTAGAAGTCTACCATAGGCGCATCCATCTCATAGCGATAAGTCCGGCGCCCGCGTTCTTCATCTACTTGTTCACTTTGCAAATAACCTGGGGCGATAGCAAATTGATCAATATCAGTGCTCACCGTGGCGCTGAAATCAATAAAACCGATGTTGGCACCAAAGAAATTTTGCCCATAATAGCGACTATCCTCGAGGTCATTGGCACGCTCAAGCTCAGGTAAATCACGCTTGCGACGCTCGTTGCGATCCCATAACTGGTAATCAAGGCGATAGCCAAATACCGGTAATAGTTCCGCGTTATTAATAAAGGTGCCATTTTCAACCAAGCTGGTATCAAAGCCGCTATCTTTAAAGCCTTGGTGGGCACGTACCACAGTTAAAGTGCCTTGACGCACCTCCCCTGGCTGCAAAGGTTTTTCGAACTCAAACCACCAAGAGTTTAAGTCATCAATCTTTTCACCTAAGGCACCGCCTTCTAGTTGCACCTGCCATTGTTCACTGTACTGCGGTTTACTCACCAAGAAACGTTCAATCACTTGCTCAGTTGGGTTGGTGAACGTGATATCGGCTTGTGCTTCAATACGTCGGCGCTGCGGATAGATATCAGCGGTAATATCCACCTTAGTTAACATAGGCACAGGCGCTTCTTTATATTGGCCCAACTGCTTTTCGTATTGCACCTGCAGAGCTTGAATATCGTCTTTGGTGTGAAATTCGTTCAGTACCCGCGTGTTGTGGTATATCCACGCGCCGCTGGCGACAAACATCACCAACCCACAGGCTGCCAATACTTGCCCTTTACTGCCTAAGTTATAACTGAGCAGTCGTATACGCGCCAATAGGCTTTGTTGCGGACCTCGGTGCCATAAGCCGTAGCCTAATGCTGCCAAAGCTAAGGTCATACCTAACCAATACACATTGTACCAATGCACTGCATTAAGAAAGTGACCGTAAGTATTCAAATCAGAATAAGGCGCGGCTGGGGAGCCGGCAAAGTCATACATGTTGTGACTAAAGCCATAGTTGTTAAGGATCAGGCTTACGGCGTAATAGACAATAAACAGTACCATGCCCACATATTTATTGGGGCTGATCACTTGGAAGAAGAAGGCCAACACTGTGGTCATAAATAAAGGCACTAAGGTTAAGTAACCCAAGCGGAATAAGTATTGACCCAGTTCGATATTAAAGTGACCTTTGATCAGCTGATAACTAATAGTGAGCGCCATCCCCACTACATATAACATCACTAATACAGCGGTCACAGCGGTTAACTTCGAGCCCCAAAACACTAAGTTATGTGCTGGGTAAGAATCGATGATATCGCCAAACTTTGAGTTGCGTTCACGCCATACCACTTCAGCAGAGTAGTACACCAACACAATGACCATCAACACGCCCATGGCCCCTTGAATAAGCGGAACCATAGTTTGTGTCAGCGGCCAGTTGGATACGCCATAGCTGACCCCTGGTGCGAGTAGCGGAGCAATCAGCATAAACAGCGTGATGGTCGCTAAAATCAAAAACGCTGGGCTCATTAATACCTGAGCAAACTCAAAACGGGTGCGCATCATAAACTGACTGCGGGTATTAATGCTCTGTACTCGCACAGAGATATTGTTGGCTAATGCTTGTTGCGCGCGCTTACGCATTGATTGCGATACACCTGGGCGCTTTTTATCTTTACCTTGGCTTTGATAACCACTTTTGAGTCCTAGCAGCGCAAACACGACTCCTGCGACAGCGAGCCATAGCACGCGGTTATACAGCAGGTAGCTGGAAAAAGGTAATAACAGTTCATTCTTCTCAACCGTGGTCCAATAACGCGTTACATCTGCAAATGCACCATAACCAAAGGGGTCTAATAATGCCGCCCACACCCGTACCGACGGCTCTTCAAAATACACCGAAAGGGTCGAATAAGTGAGAAATAGAATCACGGCGGCAATATATACAGCCATCATGGTACGAAAACGCAGCGCCGCTACATGACAAAACACCGCAATCACAAACAAGGTGGGCAAAGCGAGAACCAGATAAGGCTGCAGGTAGTGAGATAAATGCTGCTCGCCCAGCAGCTCGGCTGGCGACCAACCAAGCATGACGCCAAAAGCGCTCCCCGCAAACACACCTAAGGGTACAAACAGCATTACCACCGCAGTCACCACAAAAGAGCCTAAAAAGTGACCCAAGGTGTAAGCCTGCTTATTAAAGGGCTTGGTGTACACCAGCTCTAGCATGTTTTCAGTATCGTTGCGTAAGCTGGATGAAGCGACAAAGTTCACCACCGCAAAAAGCACGAAATTCAACGCCACAACTTGCACAAAAGCATTCACAAATGGGCCGTTGAGATGCACGTTAGAACCCCACAACGGGAGGTTATCGCTCATGGTCATGGCAAACGAAAGTAGGAAAAACAATAAACTACAAACGTAAAAAGATGGCTGGCGCAAAAAATAGCGCAGCTCAAAGGTGAGCATTTTAAGTAACATATGCCCTCCTACGCCTGTGCCGCTGCACGTTGCTGGTATAAAGTCGAGAAATACACGTCTTCTAAGTTACTGGGCACGGCCTCAAATCCTTCCGGCGGCGCATCGGCAAATACATGTAAAATAGTATTGCCAGCAAACAAGCGTTTAGAAATCACCGGTAGATGCT
This sequence comes from Pseudoalteromonas sp. CO325X, assembly GCF_004208955.1. Classification (NCBI taxonomy): domain Bacteria; kingdom Pseudomonadati; phylum Pseudomonadota; class Gammaproteobacteria; order Alteromonadales; family Pseudoalteromonadaceae; genus Pseudoalteromonas; species Pseudoalteromonas sp. CO325X. Next base: position 47,576 of record NZ_SGPG01000006.1, on the reverse strand, counting down.
GCTCAAGCTCTAACGCCTGCTGTTGATTGGCCACTTCTTTTCGCCAAATCTGGCCATTAAGCTGATGGGTCAAATCGATAGGGTTGCCTTGCAGGAGAATCTCGCCACCCGCTAGCACCGCCATGTTAGGACATAACTCACTGACATCATCAACGATGTGAGTTGATAAGATCACCACTTTTTGCTCACCCAAACTAACTAATAGGTTGTGAAAGCGATTCCGCTCTTCAGGGTCTAAGCCCGCAGTCGGCTCATCGACTATCAGTAGGTCAGGGTCGCCAAGCAGCGCTTGAGCAATGCCAAAGCGTTGGCGCATACCTCCTGAAAAACCACTCACTGCTTTCAGTTTATGCTCATACAAGTTGGTGTGCGCAAGTAGGCCATCGACCACTTCTTTACGCTCTTTGGCGTTGTCTAACCCTTTTAATATCGCCATATGATCGAGCAAATCTGCTGCACTAACTCGGGGATAGACGCCAAAATCTTGTGGCAGATAACCCAGGCGGCGGCGCACTTCCTGCGGCTGTTTAAATACATCCAGTCCATCAAACTCGATGGTGCCGCTATCCGCTGTTTGTAAGGTTGCAATGGTGCGCATCAATGATGACTTTCCGGCACCGTTCGGCCCAAGGAGCCCAAACATGCCTTTAGGGATTGTTAAATTCACTCCTTTGAGCGCTTGCACGCCATTGCCATATGTTTTGGTAAGGCCTTGAATCGAAAGCACGGGGTATTCCTTTTTATATTTATTATTAGTGCCTAGGGTTATACCACAGGGGAAAGCGGGTACAAAGATGAACGCGACGTTAATATGTAAGTAAATATGATGTAGACAGAAATACCATTCGGACCTAGGCTAAATTCACCACCACCATTGAGCGAGTACACTATGCAGCCCCACCAACATACCCCGTTAACCGACTTTATTGAGTACCCTGCCGCGCAAATGCTGACGCGTGCGCAGGAGTTTTTAGACACCGCCAAACGTCGCCACAGTATTCGTAGTTTTAGCGACCGTGCGGTTGATAAACGCATTATCGAAACCTGCATTCAGGCGGCAGGCACAGCGCCGAGTGGAGCTAACCACCAACCCTGGCACTTTGTCGCTATCAATTCCGAAGCCGTAAAAAAGCAAATTCGCGAGCAAGCAGAGCAATTAGAGCGCTCGTTTTATGAGGGCCGGGCTGGGCAGCAGTGGCTAGATGCACTCAAACCTTTGGGCACCGATGCGCAAAAGCCATATTTACAACATGCGCCTTGGTTAATCGCGGTCTTTAGCCAGAAAAAGGCGGTTTACACACCGATGAGCAGCAACCCAATTATTATGTTCACGAGTCTGTTGGGCTCGCCACAGGCTTTTTAATTCAAGGCTTACATCGCGCCGGGCTAGCCACCCTCACGCACACTCCCAAGCCGATGAGCTTCCTGAGCGAAATTTGCGGCCGCAACAAGGACAATGAACGTCCCTATATGCTTATCGTGGTCGGCTACCCAAGTGACGATGCCACGGTGCCTAACCACGCTTTACAGAAAAAATCGCTGGCTGAGATAGCAACATTTTTATAGCGCTGCGGGCTGCGCTTCGGTGGCTATTATCTCACCGGGAGCCAGCCCTGAAAGCACCTCAACCTGATCCTCCACAACTTGCCCCAAACGAACATAGCGGCGCTGCAATTGCCCTTGCTTTACCACCATGACCATGTCCAGCTGACCGTGTTGGTGCACCCACTCGCGGGCCACCAGTACTCCTTGGCGTGAAGACGCTGGCAGCTCCAACTGCGCATACAAGCCTGGCAGCAGCTTCGCACTTTGTGGCGCCGCAAAGCGCATCAACAGTGAGCGCGAACCACTGTCCGCTGCGGGGACCACCTCCACCAGCGGCACGTCTGCGTGTAGCGCTAACGCGGCGATTGAAACTCGTCGCTGTGTGCCAATATCCAAGGTTAATGCCTGGCCTTCACGCACCGCAAACTCAAGTTGAAGCTGCTGCGGATTGTAAATGGCCAGTAGCGCCTGCCCTGGGCTCGCGGTATCACCCGGCTCAGCGAAACGCTCGACCACGCGCCCAGCAATAGGTGCAGTAATGGTGGCGTACTGTAAGGCAATCTGCGCTTGTTGCAACGCTTGTTGGGCCTGCTCAACACTGGCTTTGAGGTTGTCATGGTTGGCGGTAGCTGCATCAATATCGTTTTGCGAAATCAACCCTTTTGCAAATAGCTCATTAGCACGGCGAAGCTGTTTACTGGCCTGCGTCAATGACGCTTGCAATGCATTTACTTGCGCTTGGGCTTGCTGCACTTGGCTTTGTAGCGCCTGTTTATCAAGCTCAATCACCACTTGCCCTTGCTTTACGGTGTCGCCTGCACGCACTAAAAAGCGCTCAATCTGTGCTAATACCCGTGCTGAAACTTGGGTATTTTGCTTGGCAATAACCTGCCCTGGCACCACTTCTGCCACATTTATGACACTAAGCTCAACCTGATGGGTGGCGCCTCGGTATGATTGTTCATCGGTTTTAACTCCTGGCGCAATATGCTGAGTAAGCACCCCAGAAAACCACACTATTACGGCGGCTAAAATAGCTATGACGAGCGCCGCTGTTAACTTAGTTCGCATTGTTTGCTTCCTCTTTTGCAAAGACCAGGTAATACACCAAAGGCACGACCAGCAAAGTGAATAGGGTTGAGGCGAGAATGCCGAAAATAATCGCGATTGCGAGACCGCTAAAGACGGGATCAAAAATGATCATTATATTGCCCAGCAGGGTGGTCCCAGCGGTTAACAGCACTGGTCGCATACGTACCTGCACAGCGTTAATAAGCGCCGTTTTAATGGCTTCACCTTGGCGTCGTGATTGTTCAATAAACTCCACGAGGATCAGTGAATTACGTATGACGATTCCGGCCAGGGCAATCATGCCAATCATCGCCGTGGCGGTAAATAACACCGGCTCCGGCGCGCCGGCAATAGCGCGCTCACCCAATTGATTCAGTAACCAAAAGCCGGGCATGATCCCAATAATGGTAAGCGGGATGGCCGACATAATAATTAATGCCAAGCTCATGGATTTTGTTTGCACCCGCAACAACACTAAAATGGCTGCCAACGCAAAGGCAAAGGCAATGCCCATATCGCGAAACACATCAATGGTGATGCGCCACTCCCCTTCGCCGCTAAAAGATACATCAATCCCCTCGCTAAGGTGCCATGCTTGAGTACCACCCGAATTAACAAAAGTACGCTGCTGCCAAGGGGTGCTTTGCAATTCTGCCACGCCCTTATCGGCACTGACATCGGCAATCACTTCCGCCGGGGTACGGCCATTGAGCTCAGCCATGACATAGATAACCCGTTGTAAGTCTTTGCGCACAATGGGCTGGGGTCGCGCTAATGAGTTAAACTCGCCCAACTCGGACAGCGCCACCATAGGCTGAGGAGCGCTAGATAAACCAAGCTCCGAGCTACTTTGGCTAATATTGCGCTGACCTTTCACCTGCAGGGCGCCAACATGTGTTTGCGTACGGTGGCGATATGGCAGCGTCACCTCGATAGGCAGCGGGTTGATTTCATCATCAACATAAAGTTGACCGACCTGCTGACCTTTTAATGCCACCCTTAGCGCCGTAGCGATATCGGCGCTGGCTACCGCCGACAGTGCCGCTTTGCTAGTGTTGGTAACAAAGCGCAGCTGTGTTTGCGCGGCGGCCATGGAGCTGTCAACTTCAACAACATGGGGCTCTTGGCGCAGCCGCGCCATCACTTGGCGTGCGGCCTCACGATGCTGTAGCGCATCAATAAACGGTTTGGCATAGACCTCGGCGACCAAAGTGCTCAGCACCGGAGGTCCGGGCGGCACCTCAATCACTTTAATAGTGATCCCATCTTGATTAAATTCGGCCAGCTTATCACGCAGCCGTAACACCACGGCATGGGACTGATGCTGGCGTTGCGATTTATCGTGTAGTAATACCCGTAACTCCCCCTGATGCTCGCCAACGCGGCGGTAATAACCTCGCACCATACCATTAAAGTCCATACTCGAAGGCTGGCCGACGTACGCGGCAATGGCCTTGACCTCATTGAGCTGCCACACCTTGCGCTGAACCTGCCGGGTTACCGCCGCTGTATGCTCCAATGCCGTCCCTTCGGGCATGTCAATGAGCACCTGCACCTCACTTTTATTATCATAGGGCAGTAACTTCAGCGGTACGGCACGCATCACCGGTAAGCTGGCACTGAATACAAATAACGCTAAAACCGTATACAGCACCCATTTGGCTCTGCGTGGTTGGCTAAGGATATAACCCAGCAATTGCGTGTATTTCTGCATCGCTTTGCTTGGCTCACTGAGCGCCAGACCTTGCTCTGGCTTGAGGATACGCATAGCTAGCCATGGCGTTACGAAAAATGCCACCAGCGTCGATAGCGCGACACTGATTGGCACGTTAAACGCCATGGGCGCCATATAGGGACCCATCATTCCGGTAATAAAGGCAAGTGGAAAGAAGGCCACCATAATGGTCAATGTTGACATCAACAGCGGCGTGCGAATTTCGCTGATGGCAGCGACGATGTTATCTTTTCGATCACCAGAGCGATTAAGGTAGCGACTGATATTGTCTATGCCGGTGATTGGGTCATCGACTAATAGCCCCAAGGCTAAAATGAGCGCGAACAAGGTGACGCGGTTAATGGTGTAACCAAATGCCCAATCTAAGGTGAGGGTGAGGCCATAGCAAATAGGCAAGGCCAAGGCGATCACGATCGCTGGACGCCACCCTAGAAACACGCCAATAAAGAGCACCACGGTAATAATGGCAAAAGCCAGGCTGGCGCCGAGGTTATTGACTTTGTCATTCGCTGTTTGGCCATAGTCGCGTAGCGTCACCACTTTGACTTCTGGCGGCAACAGCTGTTGTTGCAAACGCGCCATTTCTCGATGCACCGCATCGGCAACCGCTACCGCATTACTACCCCCTTGCTTTGCCACGCTTAAGGTCACTAAGGGCAGCTGCTGGTGTTCGCCATGTTGTAACCACTGGTAATGACTGGGCTCACTGGGGCCAACGGTGATCTCGGCGACGCTATCTAAGCGCACTGCCTGACCATTGACAACATTAACCACTAACTCACTGAGCTGCGCTTGGTCACGTAATGCATCACCAGCTTGAACATGCACCCGCCATGGGCCTTGCGCATCGTTGACTCGACCCACTTCATGCAACTGATTTGATACCTCCAGCGCATAGAGAACATCTTGTACCGTGGTTTGATGGGCATTGAGCGCGCTGATATCGAGATAAATATAGGCGCTGCGTTTACGCCCAGCGACCACCTTTACCTCACTCGTATCCGCCAAGCGTTGTAAATTAGTGGCTAACTCCTGCGCCATGCGAGTGAGGTCATAATCGTTATAGAGCTGCGGTGCCTCGCTATATAAGCCCAACATCACAATGGCCACATCATCGACCGATATGGGCTTAATCTGCCACTGCTTAACCACCTGAGGCATGGTGTCTTGATAGGCATATAATTTTGCATAAGTGTCTATCAAAGCTTGCTCGCGGGAGTGACCCACCTCGAAGCGCAGTGTGGTCACTAATTGCTCATTAGCCGTGGTGGAATAGATGTGTTCAACCCCAGGAATTTGCGCCAGCAGCTTCTCTAGTTTGATGGTCACCAGCCGTTCGACTTGTGGCGCTTCAATACCGGGCACGGCCACGGTGATATCAAGCATAGGCACGGTGATCTGTGGCTCTTCCTCACGCGGAGTATAGCTTAAGGCCAAGGCGCCAAGCACCAAGGCCACAATGAAAACCACCAGCGCAAAAGGGCCATTCAAACTTGCTTTTACTGTTTTATCCAAGGCGTTCACAGCCTACTCCTGACAAAATAGCGTGTATAAAGTCTGCAAAATGGCCTTCGCGTTATCATCACACAACTGGTAGTAAATGGTCTGACTCTCACGCCGCGTGGTCACCATGTTTTCGTTACGCAATACAGCGAGGTGCTGTGACAATGCCGACTGACTTAACGGCACCGCATCATTGAGCTGGGATACGCTGAGTTCACCCTGCTGCAAACTGCATAGGATCATTAGACGATTTTTATTTGCCAGAATCTTCAACAGGCTTTGTGCCTGCTCAGCGCTGTCGGCTATTTTACTGAAATCCACGTGTCGCTCTTGTTGTGAACTGAGAATGGCAGAAGTATAGAAAGGAATATTAGCCTTGTCTAATATTAATTGTTGCTAATTTAGATTTTACTAATATACTGAATATAGTCTCTCATCTCAAACAAGGTGTATTGCTATGAATATATCTGCTGCGCTGCGACTGATTGCCGGCGTTATGGTCCTGATATCCTTACTGCTGGCGCATTTCGTCGACTCTAACTGGCTATTTTTTACTGTATTTATTGCCCTTAATCTTATCCAATCAGCATTTAGCGGCTGGTGTCCTATGATGTATATATTAAAAAAGCTAGGCATGGAGGAATAATATGCTGACCCCAATCCCAGATTTACTGAAAACCATCACCCCTAATCAACGCCGAATTAGCGCCGAGCAAGCGAAAGCAGAGCTAAGTGATAATCATGGCTTATTGATTGATGTACGCGAACCCGCCGAGCATGCAACCAAAGCCGCCACTGGTGCTATTAATATTCCTCGGGGGCTACTGGAAATGAAGCTGATGGAAATTGAAAAAGACGCCAACCGCCCTATCTACTTACACTGTGCCAGCAGTGCGCGGGCGACACTAAGTGCCGAGCAGCTCACGCGCGTTGGCTACAAAAATGTCACCGTCATAACCTGTAAGGCCGAGCATATTTGTCAGGTGTTTTAACCTAACAGTAACATGACTCCGATATGCTCTGTATTTTTAGGTTAATGGGTACAGAGTAATGACGTTAACGCGGAGAAGTTTTTTAAAGGCATCGGCAGCCGGGTTTGGTGCTGCCGTTTTATCGCTCGGCCTCAGTGGCTGTGTATTCGATAGTGACGATGACGATAGCGTCGATGTGAGCTTTGATCACGGTGTCGCCAGCGGCGACCCACTCAGCGATGCCCTCATTATTTGGACTCGAGTAACACCGCAACAGCCAGTTAGCAGCCTCAAAGTGCAATGGCAGGCGGCGACCGATCCCGAGTTTATCAACATCAGCCATGATGGCGAGGCGCAGGTAAGTGCCGACAGTGATTTTACACTGAAAGTGGACTTACAAGGGCTCGATGCGAACACTCAGTACTATTACCGCTTCAAGGCATATGGCAAAACCTCTCCTACGGGTAAAGGGAAAACGCTGCCAACAGGCAATATCGAGCAAGTAAAGTTTGCCGTGCTTTCATGCGCAAACTACCCTGCTGGCTATTTTCATGTATATGGCGAGGTTGCCAAACAACCTGACTTAGACGCGGTATTACACCTTGGCGATTACCTCTATGAGTACGGTAATGACGGTTATGCCACTGCCGATGCAGCGGCCCTTGGGCGCCTACTACCGCAAGATAACAGCACAGAAATGTTATCGCTTGAAGATTACCGTAAACGTTATGCACACTACCGCACAGATACCGACCTGCAAGCAGCGCACAGCCATTGTCCATTTATTGTGGTGTGGGACGACCATGAAATAACCAATGATACCTGGCGTGATGGTGCCCAAAATCATAGTGAGGACGAAGGGGATTTCACTCAACGTAAGCTTTATGCCTTACAAGCTTACTTCGAATGGATGCCCATACGTAATGTGGCCGACAAAGAGCGTATTTATCGTCGTTTTGATTTTGCTAACCTAGTGTCTTTGTACATGCTGGATACCCGCGTACTGGCCCGCGATGAGCAACTTAGCTTTGCTGATTTTGATCTTGCTAGCGCCCCTGGACAAGCGCAGTTTGCCAGTGCTATTAGCTCCTCATCACGGGCTCTTTTAGGTAGCGAGCAATTAACTTGGCTACAAGATGGCATTATGACCTCTGACTGCCAATGGCAAGTACTCGCACAGCAGGTCCTGATGACGAAGATGCATATGCCGGTGGAAGTATTACAGCTGCTCGGGAGCCTGCAAGTAGCCTTGGCTAGTGGCGAAGATACAAGCGCCCTGCTCACCCAAGCCAATGCATTGTTCGCTGAGTTGGCGCAAATAAAAACACGCATACTAGCTGGGGATCCCACTGTCAGTGCCAACGAGCGCGCCCGAGTAGAAACCAAAGTACCCTACAACCTTGATGCCTGGGACGGTTACGCTTATGAGCGCGAGATGTTGCTCGCCAGCGCCGTAGCTGCGCAAAAGGATTTAGTTGTACTTGCTGGCGATACCCATAATGGTTGGGCAGGTCAATTGCGAACCGACGCCACTAATCCCATTGCTGCTAATCAAGCGGCTGGCGTTGAGTTTGCCACCGCTTCGGTTTCTTCCCCTGGACTTGAAAGTTATTTATCCCTGAACACTCAGGATCCGCAGGCAGTAGCACAAATAGAGCAGGTCATCACCTTGCTGATTGACGACCTTACCTATAATAACTTAGTGGATCGGGGTTATCTCACGGTGACGTTCACCGCCGAGCAGGCACAGGCGCAGTGGCATTACATCAACACAGTAAAAGACAGCAATTACCAAGTGCTTTCAACACGTTCAAAGCAGTTATCGGTGAATGCCGGTAGTCGTCAGCTGATAAGTTAATCTGAACGCTGCTCGAGATGCTTGAGTCGCGTATCAATCCGTTCTACAACTTCGACCAAGCGTGCCAACAGCGCTTGGTCGCTAGGTTGTGACATAGACTCTGATTGTGTTTGTTGGTGCTCAGCTAACCGCTCTTTTTGCGCCAAAATGGCCTCACGGAACTGCTGTGCATCCACCACTCCAATGAGTGACACTAACGCACCGGTACCCGACTGGCCCGCTGTTTCAAAGCTCAATTGATGAATACCAAACAGTCGCATCAATGGCCCTTGCGTTAACCCCACATCAGTAATTTTATCAAGGGGAATGGTTTTTTCAGTGCGTACCAAAATACCGCGTTTAACAAACAGCTTTTTTTCACTCAAGGTTGCCGACATGGCCGCCAACATACGCCCTGATACAAGCCACACAACAATGGCAATAACGGGGATAAAAACAATACCAAACAAGGTCACGGTAGCAACCAATAACCACAAGACCAACCAGTATTGTTTCACTTTGGGGTTAAATTGCGCGCTGTGTAAAATCGTTTCACTACTCATTAGTACTACCTAGCTGGTAGTCAAATACGTAATGGTGAGCACCATTGTCCATATTGATGGTCATTTTCCCACTCAAGCCTCGCAATTCGCCGCTACCTGAATCCGGCACCACCTCAAGGATCAGTGTATCTTTGCCTTGGTTCATGGTACCGAAGTGCTGGAGTACGAAGCTGCCTTTTTTGTCACCCAGTGTCCCAGTGACCTGCTCCAAGGCAACATAACCAGCAGAGCCTTGCACTGGCGTGCGGGCACTGAGCATTTCACCTTGACTAATACCGTGGAGCTCACCACTAAAGGTTTTATCTATCGACATTCTTCCTAAATCAATACCGTCTACCCCAGTGGCATAACTTTGTTGCGGGTTTAATTTAACGGTAAAAGTTCCTGTTGCTTGCATGGTGGCTTCCTGTTGGTTAGTCCTTGTACTCTAGTTGTATAGAAAAACCACCAACAACGCAACGTTGGTATCATAGCAACCATGGCGCCAGTGCACAGGTTTGATACACTGAGCACTTAATCCGCAGCAAAGTACGCATATGAACACAGCCGGTAACGAAAAAAGCGCTTTGCGCTACCTCCGCCCTATTTTTAAATTTGTGTGGCCTTATAAGTGGGTGGTTATCGCCGCCCTCGCAGCGCTACTACTGACCGCAGGTATTAACCTCTCGTTGGGACAGGGGCTCAAGCAAGTGATTGATGACGGCTTTATTGCTGGTTCAATTACTCAGCTACGACAATCTGTGATGGTGCTTATTGCCCTAATCGCGATCATGGCGGTGGGAATTTTCTGCCGCTTTTATATGATGTCGTGGCTAGGTGAGCGCGTTAGTAACGATATTCGCAAGGCGGTGTTCGCGCGTATTGTCTCCCTGCACCCAAGTTACTTTGAAGAGAATCGCAGCGGCGAAATTATGTCGCGCCTAACCACCGATACCACCTTACTGCAAAGCATCGTCGGCTCGTCTTTATCCATGGCACTGCGCAGTGCGTTGATGCTCGTCGGCGGCATCATTATGTTGTTTATCACTAATGTGAAGCTGACGTTGATCGTACTGCTGTGTGTACCGCTGGTGCTCTTACCTATGAAGTTATTCGGCCGCCGCGTACGCACGTTAGCAAGTAGCTCCCAAGACGCTATCGCTGATATCAGCACCTATGCTGGCGAGGTCATGCAAAACATCAAAACTGTTCACAGTTTTAACCGCCAAGCGATGGAGCAAAACGCTTTCAATGGTGAAGTAGATAAAGCTTTCTCAGTCGCCAAACGACGAATACTTCAGCGCGCCATCCTGATAGCCCTCGTGATTTTTATCACCTTCTCGGGGATCAGTTTTATGCTCTACAGCGGCGGCGTGGATGTTCTCAATGGCGCTATGACAGGCGGTGAGCTGGCAGCCTTTGTTTTTTATGCTGTGGTGGTGGCGATGTCGGTAGGCACAGTGGCGGAAATATATGGCGAACTGCAACGCGCAGCAGGGGCCGCTAAGCGCCTAGTAGAACTACTGCAAGTACGCAGCGATATAATCGACCCAACTAATCCGGCCCGCTTTGACATCAAGCAAAGCGAAACGGCCATCTTAGCTTTTAATGAGGTGAGTTTTTGCTACCCCTCGCGACCAGATAAACCCGCCCTTGATGGATTTAACCTAACCATTAACGCTGGCGAGACCATTGCAATTGTCGGCCCTTCGGGGGCGGGGAAAAGCACCTTGTTTGAGTTGTTACAGCGTTTCTATGACGTGAGCAGTGGCCAAATTAAGTTGCACAACAAAGAACTTAACACTTTGTCTTTACACGCGCTTCGTGACGAAATGGCCATGGTGGCCCAGCATCCAGTGCTGTTTAGCGCCGATGTTTATCACAATATCGCATATGCGCGCGAAGACGCCACACAAGCCCAAGTTATCGCTGCCGCGAAGCAAGCCTATGCACATGAATTTATAAACGACTTACCTGATGGCTACAGTAGCTTTTTAGGGGAGCGAGGTGTGCGCCTATCGGGAGGGCAAAAACAGCGCATTGCCATTGCTCGTGCGATTTTAAAAGACCCTAATATTTTACTTTTAGACGAAGCGACCAGCGCTTTAGACGCCGAAAGTGAGTTTCATGTGCAAGCCGCGCTGACCCGACTCATGCAATCCCGCACAACGCTAATTATTGCCCATCGTTTAAGTACGGTGATGCATGCGGATCGCATCGTGGTCATGGACCAAGGTAAAGTGGTGGCCGTTGGTGACCACCCGACATTATTGCAACAATCGGCGCTGTATCAGCGCCTATGCGAGTTGCAATTTAATCAGCCTTCGCAGTTATCTAGTTCTTAACGTTAGGCACGATTTGGATTTCTACACGACGGTTCAAAGCGCGACCGTTAGCCGTGGAATTATCCGCAACAGGGCGACTTTCGCCAAAGCCTTGAGTGCTCACACGCGCCGCTAAAATTTGCTTGTTCACCAAGTAATTTTTAACGCTCTGAGCACGCTGCTCAGATAAACGTTGGTTATAATCACTGGCGCCGGTGCTGTCGGTATGACCTTGAACGCTCAGGTAGGTTTTCTCGTACTTGTTCATAACACTGGCAATTGCGTCTAAAGTACGGTGGAAACCACTAGAGATATAAGATTGATCGGTGGCAAAGGTAATATTTGAAGGCATCACTAAACGGATGTTATCGCCCTCGCGAACCACTTCCACGCCCGAGCCCGCTAATTCATCTCGAAAAGCCTGCTCCTGCTTATCCATGTAGTCACCTACCGCAGCACCCGCTAAGGCGCCAATGGCGGCACCGATAAAAATACGCTTGTCGTCATGATCGCCCGTCGCTTTACCTAGTACGGCGCCAATGCCGGCACCAATACCTGCACCTTTTTGCGTATTGGTTGCTTGGCAACCTGACAAAACCACTGTTACCGCTACTGCTGTAGCCACTGTAGAAAAACGAGTCATACGTTTAACCATTGTGAATTCCTAAATAGTTGAGTATGCAGGTGATACTAGCAAAGATTAATGAACTAGAGGTTAAAACCGTGCTAATTAATTCCGTTTTGAGGCATCACTGGAGGTAGCGCATAAGGTTTGACCAACGCACTTAACTCGCCACTGTTAAGCATTTTCTGGTACTGCTGATTAATTTTCTCAGCCAGTGTGCTGCCAGCAAAACGCGATGCAAACGCCATATGACCATAAATGGCGTCTTGGTACCTATATGGGTGCTTCATAAGTTGATGTGCCGGACGTTGCAGTACGCCCATGGCATGTTCTGCCGTCGCTTCAACGCCAATAAACAGGTCTACGCGGTCTTTAAGTAACATATCTAAAGCGATTTGCTCTGACGTCACTGGTACTTTTATCAGCTTTTCATCATTGTCAAAGCGCGCAAAGTGCGCCGCTCCGCGCATCACCGCAATACGTTTCCCATACAAGTCGTTGTAGCGCTCGATGTTAAAGCTGGGTGTCTTTAGCGAATAAAAGCTAAATGATGAGTGTAATGCCATGTAAGCTGGCGTAACAAACTGCAGTTGTTGTTCACGAGCAGGGGTACGTATTAGCCCGCCCATTATATCTACTTCATTATGGGTGAGTAAGTAAACACAGCGAGAAAACGGGCATGCAATTACGTTGATATCGAAGTTTAGCTCTTGTGCTATCGGACGCAGGATATCAATAATCAGCCCTTTAGGTGCGCTCGATTCGGTATTGCTATACGGCGGCGCATGATCGACGGCCACACTAACAACCGTGCGAGCACTGGCACAAAGCGAATATACCAACGTAACTATCAGCAAAAAAAAGACGCGTGTTCTTACTACCACCTGTGCCCCTTGCAACTAACACCGCTGTGCCTGTACTGTCATATTAATGACAACTAATCGAAGTATAGTTTAGCGATGAAACTTTTATCGTTATTTTATCAGTTTTTCCTCCTCGGCTGCACTAGCTTTGGTGGCCCAGCAGCACATTTAGGTTACTTTCAACGCCACTTCGTTGAAAACAAGCAATGGTTATCACAGCAGCAGTACGGGAACTTGATCTCGCTCAGCCAGCTATTACCAGGTCCCGGCAGTTCGCAGGTAGGCTTCGCAATTGGCTTACACCATGCGGGCGTGCTTGGTGGCATCGTTGCTTTTGTTGGCTTCACCTTGCCCTCTATGTTGATTATGGTGTTATTGGCTGTTGGCGCGCAGCAATTAGGCTGGGGGCTGTCTGGGTTAATCATTGGCCTAAAACTTTTCGCAGTCGTCATTGTTACTGACGCACTGATAACGATGACTAAAAGCTTTTGCCCTAACTGGCAAACAAAAGCGTTAGCATTGCTCAGTGCCTTGGCACTTATTTTTGTTCCTTCCCTTTACACTCAACTGGCCATTTTAGCCGTAGCTGGCGTAACCGGTGCTTGGTTATTAAAACCGATGGAGTGCGCCGAGTCCGAGTCGCCTACACGACTTAACTGGCCGGCTTTACTGCTCTTTTCAGTGCTGTTTTTACTTACCTTTAGCGCGGCTTCTGGCTATTGGCAACTGGCTGGGCAGTTTTATCAAGCGGGATCTTTGGTATTTGGCGGCGGCCATGTGGTGTTACCGCTGTTGGACACTATTCTAACGGATGTTGACAGCGATGCATTTTTATCCGGCTATGCAGCCGCTCAGGCTATTCCTGGGCCGATGTTTACCTTTGCTACGTACCTTGGTGCTATCATGACACCGCATGCGCCTTTGCTAGGCGCTACCTTAGCCACCTTAGCCATTTTTACGCCAGGTTTTTTGTTGGTTATCGGCTTTCATCGCCACTGGCAGTCGTTATTGAGCAACCCACTCGTTGCTGGCGTGAGTAAAGCCATTAATGCTGCAGTGGTGGGCTTTATTGCTGCCGCTTTATACAACCCGATCATCCCCTCAGGCGTAAGCCAATGGTGGTATGGTCTTGTTGCCATTATCGGGCTGTGGGTGTTGCGCCAGTATAAACCGCCAATACTTATGGTAATCGCCAGTTTTGCAGCGCTGGGGCTATTGCTGGCAAAGTTGCCCTAATCACCGATTAGTTAGGGCTACTCATTTGCCCAGTAATACTCTGATATGGGCGTAATTCGAACACAGGCAGCATCGCGAGCAGATGATCCATAATTTCAGCCTGCAAGTGCTCATAAGAGATCCAGCGTTTATCGGCACTGAAGCAGTAAAATTCAATAGGCAGGCCGTGGTTTAGTGGCTGCATCTCGCGCACCATTAAGGTCAGCTCATTGTTGATGCGCTCATGCTGCTTCAAGTAGCCTTCGGCATAGCGGCGAAATAACCCGAGGTTAGTGACCTGCTCCGGCAAGTTACTGGCTTTGACATAATCATCAATATTAATGCTGTCGCTGATACGTTGCTGCAATGCCTCGTCGGCGAGGCGAATACTGTTCATATCGATATTCAACGAGCGCTTTATCCGGCGACCACCAGACTCTTGCATACCGCGCCAATTCTTAAATGAGCCGGCCACCAGCATATAAGTTGGAATTGTGGTGATAGTGTTATCCCAATTGCGCACTTTAACGGTGTTCAGGCCAAGATCGATAACTTCACCGTCAGCGCCGTAGTTATCAACCTGAATCCAATCTCCGTAGGTAACCAAGCGATTAGCGGCAATTTGAATACTGGCAACGAAGCCCAAAATCGTGTCTTTAAACACCAACATAGTGACCGCTGCGATAGCACCAAAGCCAGAGATAATGTAGGTGGGAGACTTCTCCAGCAGTAATGAGAAGATTAAGATGGCACAGATTATAAAAGTCACCAGCTTTACCAGTTGGATAAGACCTTGAATCGGGACTTCTCGGGCAAACTCAAACTGATTATAGATAGCACCACCAACACTGACGACACTACTGACGATAAAGCCGCCATAAACAATAAGCGCTATCTGCGCTAAAGTCCGTACAACGCCACCCACCAGCTCGGTGCTTGGAAAAACGTTCTGGAAAAAGGCTAAAAACACCACACAGCAAATAATACCGGCGACGCGACGATTCAGCTTTTGTAGCAACGGCGCCAGCATGGTAATGCGCTCTGGTGATAACTTGGCGGCCAGCGACTGTACACCTGGCAACATCAAGCTGCGCAGGAAAAAATACAGCAATAGAATCGCCAGCATCCCCAAACCTGTGGCGGTAATCGCACTGAATAAACTGGCTTGTTCCATGCCCTCAAACCAAGGCTCGATCAGGGTTTGTAACTGGCTCTCATTCATAGTTCACCTGTTGAATTCGCAACGTCAGGACACACCTCAGTGACAGGTGCATAATTGTTAGCAATCAACGCATCTTTCTGATGCCACATAACATTGAGGTGTTTTTGAAACTCAACGCGAAAGGCTTTATCTTGCTGATAGTCCCCCACAAGTTGTGGTGCAATTTCTCGCACCTCTACTGAGAGTTCAATATGAGTAAGTCGGCCAGTTAAAAAGTCGCGACAGATATGGCTGCCCTGTGATTGGTAATGCAACGTTGCATCTAACAGACCGTCAAATTGCTCCCCTAGCACTTGCAGTGCAAAGGCAATACCGCCAGCCTTGGGCTTGAGCAAATGGCGAAATGGACTCTCTTGGCGTTGATGTTTACTGGCAGTGAAACGTGAACCCTCAACAAAATTAACGATACACGATGGATACTGTTTAAAGTTATGGCAACTGCGTTTGGTTCGCTCTACGTCCATACCTTTGAGCTTTGGATTCTTGGCTATTTGCTCTTTGCTAGCACGCTTCATAAAGGGCATACCCATAGCCCATGCACCGCTACCAATCAGTGGCACATATTTTAACTCATCTTTGAGGAAGAACTTCGGTGCGGGTAGCTCATTCACCGCACTAAGTACAACGATATCAAGCCAGCTAAGGTGATTAGATATCAGTAAATACCAAGCGCCTTTTTGCACTTCACCGTTGAACGACACATCAAAGTTCTCACAGCCGATCTTTAACCCTAAACGATTGCCACCACGCCAGCCATTGTAGGCGCTATGTAATAATACGGTTACTACATGCAGTGGCAACACTAACTTCACTAAGCCTAAGAGGAATACGATTACTCCCCACACCAGTGTATTCACTAGCAACACACAGCCAGCTAAAATCCCTGCTAACCAATTGGGTAGAAATCGCTTGAGCATAGTTAACTCCTGTTATGCTTTGCTAAATCGTCAAATACACGGTCTTTGTCATGCCACATATCATTAAGATGCTGCTGAAAAGATACCCGAAATTCATTGTCATTGCTGTAGTCACCCACCAACTTTTTATCAAGCGGGAGTACCTCAACATGCACAGCAACCTCTTTCACTTTGCCTGCAGCCAAGTCCAAAAATGTGGGGATGCCACCGGGGTAATGAATGGTCACATTCACTATCTTACTGATCTGCTCTCCCATCGCTTGCAGCACAAACGCGACACCACCCGCTTTAGGCTTCAGTAAATGCTTAAACGGACTGCGTTGGCGCTGATGCTTGTCGTCGGTATAGCGCGTCCCCTCTACGAAGTTGACAATAGACACCGGCATTTCTTTAAACTTTTCGCAGGCTTTGCGTGTGGTTTCGATGTCTTTGCCACGCAGTTTAGGGTTCTTCTTAAGCTGCGATTTACTGGTGCGTTTCATAAAGGGAAAATCTAACGCCCACCAGGCTAGGCCTAAAAAAGGCACGTACAGTAGCTCTTTTTTCAAAAAGAAGTTCAAAAATGGTATGCGGCCTCGAAAGATGCGCTGCATCACCAAAATATCGACCCAACTTTGATGGTTGGCAATCACGAGATACCAATCTTTTTTGCGTAGCTTATCAAGGCCACTCACTGTCATCTTATAGGGAGTGAGCAATTTTTGATTCAATGAGTTACCACCCACCCATAACCCTGCCATGGCTTTTGCCGCCGCACTCATTAACTTTTGCCAAGGCTTGATGGGCAATAATTTCAGTAACCCGCAAAGCACGATGGGGAAAAACCAAAACAGGGTGTTAATCGTGTACAAACTAACACTTAAAACTTGCCTAACTACAGCTACTACAGCGCGCAAAACGACTTTCCTATATAGGTATAAAAAACAAGCGCTAATAATAGCGCTTTTTATCGACAACAGAAAACCGATCTGTTGGTGTTACTAACAACAAAGTTAATCTTCGAAATAGGTGTATCCGCTCAAACCTTGTTGTAGCTGTTCAATATACGCCTTTTTGATGTCACTATCGATATCAAGCGCGTTGATACGCTGGTGATAGACTGCTGCTAAGTCATCGCTATCGTAATGCACAAATTTTAATACGTCCTGAACACTGTCGCCCTTGAGTTTATGACTTAATTTAAACTCGCCATTATCACTGTGCACATGCACCGAGTCGGTATCACCGAAAAGGTTATGGAGATCGCCAAGAATCTCTTGATACGCACCCACCATAAACATAGCGACATGATACTGTTGGCCGAATTCATAACGCGGTATCGGCAGGCTCGTTTCAATCCCCGCCCCGTCAACATAATCACGAATTTGACCATCGGAATCACAAGTGATGTCTTGGATAATCACACGCTGCTCCAATGGCTTATCTAAGTTTTCTATAGGTAGTACCGGGAATAATTGGCCAATACCCCAGACATCGGGCAGTGATTGGAACAGCGAGAAATTCACAAATAGCTTATCAGCGAGCTTTTCGTTAAGGTCGTCCAATACCTCGCGATGGGCACGCACCGAATCCCGCAAACAATCACGTACCTTATGTAAGGTGCGGAAATAAAGCTGCTCTACCAACGACCACTGCATAATGCCCAACATGCCATGAACATACTGGCTATGAGCCTCACTAAATAAGTGCATGGCATCGTGATAGCTCTCCAACGCCATACGACTGCTCACCGCTTCACAAGTGTGCCGCATTTCTATCACTACAGAAGGCAAATTTTGGTACTGGTCGATGGCTACATCGTTATTTGGGATGCGCTCCACATCCACCACATCGGTAATCAGCACGGCATGGTGAGCCGTCAGTGCTCGTCCTGACTCGGTAATGATATGTGGATGTGCTAAATCATGGCTGTCGCTTACCTCACTAAATGCGGCCACCACATTGCGCGCGTATTCTTCCACGGTGTAGTTCATAGAGCAGCTGCTGCGCGACCCCGAACCTTCGTAGTCCACACCTAGACCACCACCGACATCAACGGTTTTTAGCGGCACGCCCATTTGCGATAACTGCGCATAGTGGCGTGCACACTCTTTGAGCGCGCGTTGAATGTCGCGAATATTGGCAACCTGTGAGCCAATATGAAAATGCACGAGTTCCAGCAAATGTAACTTGCTTTGTTGACGCAGCAGTTCGACCGCTTGCAGTACCTGCGAGGCGGTCAGGCCAAACTTGCCTTTTTCGCCGCCGGTATTTTGCCACTTGCCCTTACCCACAGAGTTGAGGCGAATACGTATACCTATTGCTGCTTCTAGGTTCATGGCCGCCATTTCTTTGAGTAAGGCATCCAATTCAGAGAGCTTTTCGATAACAATATTAACCTTGTGGCCCATGGCTTGACCAATTAATGCGAGACGCAAAAACTCACTATCTTTATAGCCATTACACACTATGGTGATATTTTTTTGTGCTAACCCCAATATCGCCATTAACTCCGGCTTGGAGCCCGCCTCTAAACCGACTTGGTTACTATCATGGGCCAGCAGCTTATGCACCACCGAGCGCTGTTGATTCACTTTAATTGGGTAAACACAGGTATAGCCGCCTTGATACTGCTTCGCCTCATTCGCCTTAGCAAAGGCACCAATAAGCCGTGAGGCTCGGTGCTGCAGAATATCGGTGAAGCGCACTAATACCGGTAACGTCAGACCTTGCTCTTTAAAGCTTTCCACCAGCTTATTTAAAGGCAAACCGGGGCGACTATGATCGCCATCAGGATACGCTACGAGCTCGCCCTGCGGATTAATATCAAAGTAACCGTCGCTCCAGTGACTTACGTTATATACGGCCTGAGCAGCCTGGTAACCCCATTGCATAAAGCACTCTCAATATTGACCTGTGAATTTGCCGCTAGTGTAATACCTTAAAGTGTTCCTAGCGAATAGAAAATCGTACGGATTGGGCTAAAATTTCATTGAGCATTATGACGCTCACTGGCAAAATTGTCCCTCCACTTTACTGGCGATTATTGAGCACATGACAAGTTTAGATAAAAACCACTGGTTTACCGAGGTAAGCGACCGTGACGGTAGCGCTTTCTCATTGCGTATTAATAAGTTGCTTGAACAGCAACAGTCTCCGTTTCAACACGTAGCAATGTATGAAACCACCGATTTTGGTAACCTGATGGTGATTGACGGCTGCACTATGGTCAGTAGCCGAGAAAACTTCTTTTATCATGAAATGATCGCCCACCCAGCGCTATTTAGCCACCCGAACCCCAAAAACGTGGTGATTATCGGCGGTGGCGACTGCGGAACCCTGCGCGAAGTACTTAAACATGACAGCGTCGAAACTGTCACGCAAATCGACATTGACCAAGTTGTCACTGAGATGTCGCTGAAATATTTCCCTGAGTTGTGCAGTGCCAATGATGACCCCCGTGCCACCTTGCTCTTTGATGATGGCATCAAATACATGCGCGATGCGCAAGCCGAGTCGATTGATGTCATTATTGTCGATGGCACTGACCCTGTAGGCCCCGGCGAAGGCTTGTTTAATCATGCTTTTTATCAAAGTTGCCTTGCAGCATTACGTCCAGGCGGTGTGCTGGTTCAACAAAGTGAAAGCCCGCTTATGCATATGCCATTGCTGCTGGAAATGCGAGCGGCCATCAAGCAGGTTGGTTTCGGCGCGTTGCAAACCTTGCCTTTTCCACAGCCGATTTACCCATCGGGGCTGTGGTCAGTCACCTTAGCACGCAAAGGCCTGGGTTTTGACGGCTTTAGAGCCTGTGACCCTGACGCCCTCAACACCTTATATTACACGCCGGGCGTACACCAGGGTGCGCTCGCGGAGCCACCTTTTATGACCAAGGCCTTTAATCAGCAAGGCTAATCAGATGGGCGACTATTCGCCCTGACTCTCGCTATGTAATATGTGAATACGTATGCAGAGTCGTGTATTTCATCGCTAACCCCCTTACTCTTAATGCTTCCAATTCAAGTACCTGTAGGCCTGCGTTTGCCAGCACACGTAACAGCCATCGCTTTGGCCTCGGGTATAACAAGCAGGATAGGTTGATGCGATTATTACTTCCCTTACTACTGGCCTCACCTTTGGCGTTGGCAAAAACAGTCGATGTTAGCTCTCCCGATGGCAAAATCACGCTTACATTAAGCGACGAAGGGGCGCCACATTATCATGTGAGTTACGATGGCAAAGCGGTGATTAACCCATCTAAACTGGGTTTTTATTTTGCCCATGCCGCTCCGCTAAGCGATGACTTAACTATTAGCCGCAGCGAACGCCACAGTGCCGATACCACCTGGCAACAACCTTGGGGTGAACAACGTTTAATTCGCGATAACCATAATGAGTTGGCGGTTACTTTTAGCGACCCAGAGGCTGCTGAGCAGTCTTATACCGTGCGCGTAAAAGTGTTTAATGACGGTCTTGGGTTTCGCTATGAGCTTACCGGTAAAGAACGCCCCGATTACCGTATTACCGATGAACTCACCGAATTTGCCCTTGCTGGTCAAGACAATGAGGCGCTGTGGATCCCAGCCCGAGGCTGGAATCGCTATGAATACGTTTACAACCGCACTAACACCGCTGAAGCTGCTCATGTACACACCCCCTTCACCGTAAAAATGCAAAACGGTATTCACCTCAGTATTCACGAGGCAGCACTGGTCGACTACGCAGGCATGACCTTAAACCAACGCCGACCAGGCACGTTTAAGGCTGATTTAACTCCTTGGTCCGATGGCATCGCAGTGAAAACAAAAAATGGTTTCACCACTCCTTGGCGGACCATCCAAATTGCTGATAAAGCCACTGGGCTACTCAACTCACACCTGATTTTAAACCTCAATGAGCCCAATAAACTCGGTGATGTGTCTTGGGTTAAACCCGGTAAATATGTCGGTATTTGGTGGGGCATGCACATCAATGAAAACACCTGGGGCAGTGGCGACAAGCACGGAGCCACCACCGAAAACACCCGCAAATATATGGACTTCGCCAGTAAATATGGCTTTGACGGAGTGTTGGTTGAGGGCTGGAACCAAGGCTGGGATGGTGATTGGTTCTATAACGGTGACTTATTTAGCTTCACCGAGAGCTACGATGATTTTGACATTGAGGCCATTGCCAAATACGGTGAAAAGCGTGGCGTAAAATTGATTGGTCACCATGAAACCTCCGGCAATGTCAGTAACTATCGCCAGCAAATGGACGCCGCCTTCGCCCTCTATCAACGCCATGGTGTTAGCCAGATCAAAACCGGTTATGTTGCCGATGGTGGCAACATCAAGCGCCTTGATGAACAAGGCATTGCTCGCTATGAGTGGCATGACGGCCAGTTTATGGTCAATGAATATCTCCATAATATTAAACTTGCCGCCGAGTATCAGCTCAGTATCAATACCCATGAGCCCATTAAAGCAACTGGCTTGCGCCGTACCTACCCAAATTGGATCACTCGCGAAGGAGCCCGAGGTCAAGAGTTTAATGCCTGGGGAACGCCGCCCAACCCGCCCGCGCACACGCCGATGCTGGCTTATACGCGTATGCTCGCCGGACCTATGGATTTTACACCGGGCATTTTCGATATGGGCTTCAACGGTTTAGGAGCTGACACTAATCGCCCGCAAACAACGCTGGCAAAGCAGTTAGCACTGTACGTGGTGTTATACAGCCCGATTCAAATGGCCGCCGACTTGCCACGCAACTATCTCGCCAAACCCGCAGCGTTTCAATTTATTCAAGATGTACCGACCGATTGGGAAAAAAGCCAAGCCATTGCTGGCGAAATGGGTGAATATGTGGTTTTTGCTCGTAAAGAGCGTCAACGCGATAACTACTCTGGCAAGGATTGGTACCTCGGTGCTATCACCGATGAGCAAGCTCGAGACATCACCATTAAACTTGACTTCCTTGAGCCAGGGAAGCGTTTTGAAGCGCAGATATATGCCGATGCTGAAGATGCTGAATGGGTTAACAACCCCTACAGCATGGACATTCACACCGAAAACGTGAGCAGCCAAGATAGCTTAACCCTGCGCTTGGCACCAAGCGGCGGCACCGCCATTCGCTTTAAAGCACTAGACTAACCCACTCACAGGCCGACGCCCGGTCGGCCTGTATTACCTGAACCGTTCACAAATGCCCTGCCGACACATACATAGTGATTAGCTTGATTGTCGCGACGCCGCGCCCGCGCTCTGCAAGTTTAATTCGCTGCGCTTTATTTCACGTAATATTGAAGTCCGGTTCATTTCCATAAATAGCCACAATTTGATGGCTATTTGTACCAACAGCCCAGCGATAAACCACACTCCCCAAAATACCTGCTCGGTGATAACGGTGGCCATGTAGAATCGGTAGCCGGCGTAAATAAAAGCCGCCGTCGCGAGTAGAGCAAGCAGCGTCGAAAGCCAAACCCAACGGCGCATAGAGCCACTATAGATGTGCCCAAGGCGATTAAATAAGCCCTGTTCACGAGATAAAATCTGATCTAACTGCGCTTGCTCACTGTGTAAACTCGCTTTAATTTGTTGCTCAACACTCATAACGCTCTCTCCTATTGCTGTGCCCATTGGCTTAATCTTTTTCTGGCCTTGTGCAAGCGTGACTTCACTGTGCCTTGAGGAATATCCAACACCACTGCAATGTCGCTAATGGCTAGCTCTTCAAGGTAAAACAAATACACTGTATGACGCTCCCCCCAAGGCAGTCTGGCTATCAGACTCAACATATCTAGGCTTTGCTCCAAACTTATAGGTTGCGCCGCCACTAACGGTGCTTCGGCTATACCCTGCTCTTTGTACTGACGCCGTATTACATCAATAAAGCGCCGGTAAATAGCACGAAATAACCAAGCTTTAAATGCTCCGGGCTCCAGCAACGAACGTATATCTTTGGCTACCTTACTCCATACTTCCTGAGTAATATCACCAGCATCTTGGGGAGATTGACACAGCTTATAAGCAAAACGATAACTCGCTTGATAGTGTAGCTCGCATAATTGGTTAAACGCCTGCTTATCACCGCCCTGCGCCGCCAAGACCAGCAATGCCGTATAAGATTGTTTCATAGCCTTTCCAGGTGTTTATTAGCAAGACGCGCTATGACTTACAAAGGTTCACGTATATTGAAAATAAATAACGCTTGATTGCCGCTATCGCCCCTATGAACGTGTAGCGCAAAAACCAAGAGGGAGCACGTACATCAGTCATGCCGGCCGACTCAGCCAACAAAGCATGAAGTGCAGGGCTAATATCCTTCTCCGTAGACGTCATTGTATTTGGCGAAAGTGCGAGTTGCTGTGAACTTTATCACCGCGATGAAAATACACCCCTTCTCACAGCAAGCGATACAGCTCAGCGCATTAAGGGAAAGAGCGTCAACCGCGAGCCCATGGGGCCGGGCCCGCAGTCCAATATTGGCAGCTATTTACTTGTACAACAGCGAGAACTGCTATGAGTACAAAGCAATCGTTAAGGCCACTTAACCTCGGATGCCAACACCCGCTCGGGGGCAATGTAGTGAATGATATCGCCACCTTGGATGGCATAATCCAACGGCGGATTTAAATCCATATCTAAGGCGCTGCGATTATGAGCAATCCCTAAAATAGTGGCGTCGTATTGGTGTTTAAATAGAGTAAAAATATCGTTGTAGGTAAACTGGCCGACATCGTTGGGGATCATCATAGAAAAATGGGTATCCCCATGCAGGCTAGACATAATCTCCTGCTGCACCCGACTCGCCCCTGGGTCCTCCATAGAGCGCACTAAAACTTCCGCTGTGCGGTTAGAGCTGCACTCCACATTAGCACAATGTTCACCTAGCATCTGTGCCTTGCTTTCATCGTCAAAATAAGCACAAATATGGGCACTTTCCTTTACCAGCTTGCTAATCTTTAGCGCCGTAGTGAAGCTTTGGTTATCATCGGCTCCCTCAACAATTATTTTATCTGCTGTGGCAATGCCTACGCGTTTAAGTTGCTCTTCATCGGTGTAACTACTGAGCTTAACAAAGCTGACATCGGGCTCGGAGAAAAACGGATGCTCCATATCATCGGTTACTGCGAGTACAATTTCACGCTTTACCCGCTTTTCATCAGCAAGAATATAGCGCACCATTTTTCTGGTGCGCACTGGGTGCCAACCAAAAATAATGATGTGATTAGCAAAATGAGTCACGTCTTTTTCACCTGTCATAGCGCGCCTTATTAAATGTGTGATGGACTGCCCTGCTTTACCCAGCAACATGCCGAACAAGGCCAAACCGAAGGGGATCTGAACCAAAGCCACCAATAAGCGGCCCATCTCTGTAGTCGGACTAAAGTCGCCGTAACCCACCGTTGAGGTAGTCACGACATAATAATAAAAAAAGGTATTCGCAGAGGTAAGCGCATGCTCCCCAGCAATTGACAATAGCACCCAAGTGAGTGCCATATGTGCCAAGGTGACAAACACCACAACCTGCCAACTAAGTTGGTCAATATGATTGCGTATCGTCAGTAGCACACGCTTTAAAATAATCGGCATAGCTCGCCTTATTAGTATACTTATGGGCGCAATTGCGCCCTTCCCTTACTTCGCTTTGGCACCGTTTTGGTTGTTAGCAAGTGCCTCGTCGATATAGTTATCTATTTGTTGTTCCAGTACATTAAGAGGAATTGAGCCATGGCGCAAGACCTGATAGTGGAACTCGCGCACGTCAAAATCATGGCCTAAAGCGTTTTCCGCTTTAGCGCGCAAGCGCTTAATGGTGAGCTCACCAATTTTGTATGACAGCGCCTGAGCCGGCCATGAGATATAGCGATCAGTCTCGGTTTTCACATTATGCAGCGACAGCGCGGTATTATCACGCATAAAGTTCAGCGCTTTATCACGGCTCCAACCGAACATGTGCATGCCTGTGTCGACCACTAAACGCGCTGCGCGCCACATTTCATAAGTAAGACGACCAAAATTACTGTAGGGATCTTGATAGAAGCCCGCTTCTAAGCCTAAATACTCACTGTACAGCCCCCAACCTTCGCCAAAGGCCGATAAATAGGCGTCGCGTCGATAGCTAGGTAGGTAATCAAGCTCAGCATTGAGGGCAATTTGTAGATGGTGACCCGGTACGGCTTCGTGTAGGGTCAAAGCTTCTAAAACATATAATGGCCGTTTATCCAGTGCATAGGTATTAACCCAGTAGTAACCAGGCTCATCATCTTTGCTTGCCCCCACATAACGACCTGTGGTGTATTTTGGCGCAATACTCGCTGGCACCGGAGCGACACCGTAAGGTTTGCGTGGTAACTGCTTGAATAGTTTAGGCAGCTGCGCATCCATCTTTTTGGCGATGAATGAGGCTTCTTTCAATAGCTCTTCCGGTGTCTTAGCGTAAAATTGTGGGTCGGTACGTAAAAATTCAATAAACTCAGCAAAACTGCCTTCGAATCCTAAATCATCAATAATCGCCTGCATTTCGCCGCGAATACGAGCCACTTCTTGCAGACCGAGCTCATGAATTTCTTTCGCAGTCATCTGCGTGGTGGTGTAATGACTCGCTCGATTAGCATAATAAGCTTTGCCATTTGGCACTTCAGAAATCCCTATCGATTCACGTGCACCTGGCTGATAGGTTTGCGTAAAGAAATCGTAATAGCCTTGGTATGCTGGCAATACCTGTTCACCGATAACGCGCTTAGCTTGCGCTTGCAGCTCAGCAAAGGCCTCATCACTCACCCCTGCGGTGTTACGCTTGAAAGGGGCATAAAATGCAGACTCGGTGACATCATCGACCAAGTACGCGCTTATCGACTCCTCATAGCCGGCAAGCACGGCTTTAGGTTGCGTTAACCCTGTTTCGAGCCCTTTTTTCATCCAATAGATGTTTTGCTCAAAGAACCGAGGCACTTGGCGCAGGCGCGCTAAGTAGGTTTCAAATCCTTGAGCAGAACTGTAATCTCCACGCTGCACCATAAATGACAAGGATGAGTGAAAACCATATTCGGAGGTAAGGGGCATATAGTGCGTATTGAACACATACTCATCGACACTGTTTTGCACCTGCGCAGTCAAAATTTGCAGATTGATCTGATTCTCTTCACTGAGCGTGCTTTTATCGATAGCTTTAAGCTTATTCAATAATGCTGTTTTATCTTGGTATTGCTGCTCTAAGAATTCAGGCGATAAATTGGGGAGCAAATACCCGTCAACCTCTTGCTTATAGGGGTTTACGCTTTCTCGATAACTGACAACCTGCTCAGCCAATGTGGTGAACTGGTTATTAGTATTGGTCTTGTGTGCTGAGCTTGCGCAGCCACCCAAAGCAAGGGGAATCGCACAGGCCAATGCCAGTTGCTTAATATGTGTTCCTAGGTTCATGCTTTATTCTCATTGATTGTGCATTTCGCCATACTCTAGCCTACCACAGCGCGCGAGCCAACCGCTTGCGACCAGCGTCCAAATGTCGGTTCTGCGCATAAAGTGGGCGCTTGGTCGCAATTATGTAACCAGAGTATTCCAAAAGAGAACAATTTGCTTTTTAATACCGCCAAGGGATGTATAAGCAAGCTAGGATTGGCTGCACCTCCATTTCAACCTGGTGATTGTGATTATGATGTTCCATGACTCCATGGCCAACGCGCAAGAGAAAATGACCCAAGTCTGTCATTTGCTCGAACTGCATGCGCTGCCGCCAACACCTTTAAATTACCATGTGCTGTACCAGCATGTGAGTGAAGGCGAAAGTGCACTGAGTGAGGCCTTACAAGCTGCTGTAACCGAAGGCCGCATCATTGATTCAGTGTTAATGGAAGAGTTGTATATACAACATCTCACACCGGATCATCAAAAGCAGACCGCTATGGTTGAACGTATTAGCGAATTGATAGGTAATCTAGAGCGCAATAGCAAAAGCAATCAAAAACACATCGACCATTACCACCTCGAAATTGATCGTTGTGCTCGCGCTTTAGATGAACATGATGTTGATAAAAGCCGACACCAGCTGCGTAAGTTAGCCGAGCATACCCTAGTGTTAAAAGGGCAAATGCAAAAGTTTAAGCAACTACTGGAACAAATAAAGCAGCAATACCTTAGTACTAAATCGCAACTAAAACGCCTTAAAGACAAACACCATCTCGACCCACTCACCGGCCTTTATCACCGTCATTATCTCGATAAAAAATTTCAGTATTGGGCCAAGAAGCAGCATCAAATCTCTTTGATCCGTATTGATGTCGAAAACTATCAACAGTTTTGTCATGACTACGGCGACAGCATTGGTAATTTAATGCTCGAAAAAGTAGCCACCAAAATAGACAAATATGTCAAAGAAAGTGGTTTTTGCGGGCGCACCCAGAATGAGCAATTTACCATTATGATGGCCGACGTCGAGGCACAAACCGTGGACCTCATTGCCGAAAAAGTACAAGCCGGCATCAGTAAGCTTCGCTTTGTAAGTTCACGCAGTGGTAAACAGCTCCCTGGTGTGGCGTTTCAATGCCAAACCATACATCGCCAGCAAGAGCCTAACTTTAGCGCCCTCGTCTCATCCACTCATTAGCTTCTGTGCTTGCTAAAAACGGCTTAATCCTTGAGCTGTTACAGGGCCTCAAGTACACTATGACAAACTCTCCCTCTGGGCTTAAATTAGATGAAAGAAGCTGAGCAAAAAACCACCCACTTTGGCTATAAAACGGTTGCTACAAGCGACAAAGTTAACCACGTAGCGGATGTCTTCCACTCTGTTGCTGCCAAATACGATTTAATGAATGACTTGCTCTCTTTTGGCATCCACCGCTTGTGGAAACGGGTTACCATTGCCAGTTCAGGAGCCCGCAAAGGGCAAACCATACTAGATTTGGCCGGTGGTACAGGCGATTTAACCGCTAAGTTTAGCCAACTAGTGGGAGAGACTGGCAAGGTGATTCTCGGCGACATCAATGACTCAATGCTTAAAGTGGGTCGCGATAAACTGCGCGACCGAGGCCTAGTCAGCAACATTGAATATGTACAAATGAACGCCGAAGCGCTGCCATTTCCCGATAACAGCATAGATGTGATCACCATTGCGTTTGGTTTACGTAATGTGACTGATCAGAGCAAAGCCCTTGCTTCGATGTTTCGCGTATTAAAACCCGGTGGACGATTACTGATTCTTGAGTTTTCCAAGCCTGAACATGAAGTGCTTACTAAACTGTATGATATGTACTCATTCAACATTTTACCGCAGGTCGGTAAAGCGGTACTCAATGACAGTGAGTCATACAAGTATCTAGCAGAATCAATCCGTATGCACCCGGACCAAGACACCTTGGAAGCCATGATGAAAGAAGTGGGCTTTGAGCAAACCAGTTATCAAAATATGACCGGGGGCATTGTTGCCCTCCACCGTGGCTTTAAATTTTAAGAGGCAAATATGCTCTCTCACTTTGCTGTAGCCAGCGCTGAAAAGCTGGCTAACCGACTGATACTGCTTGATCCGCAGTTGCAGCAAAGGCTGCAACAGATAAACACTCAAGTGCTGGTACTGCACATTCGTGACTGGCAGCAGTATGTAAGTGTTCACTATGGTGATGCAGGGCTAATGCTGCAAGCCCATAATGAAGCACCCGAGCAACACCAATGCTTTATTAGCGCTGATACTGATACATTAATGAAGCTAAAGGATCCCTCTTTGCTCACCCAGCTTATCCGCCAAGATAAGCTCGACCTTGAAGGCGATATTCATCTGGCCCAAGCCTACAGCCAAGCCTTTAATGATTTGGATATTGATTGGCCCGAGCACTGGTCTAAATATATCGGTGATGCGCCAGCACAGTTGCTATGGCAAACTCTCAGTAAAGGTAAAACGCAAGCTCAGCAGAGCCTCACTAAACTCGACCATATCGTGCTCACGCTCTTGCAGGATGAACTTAAAGTGAGTATTCACCCGCTAGAATTAGAACAATTCACGCGCCAGAGTCGCCAGCTAAAATCCGACGTCCAGCATCTTGAACAACGTATAGATGCGTTGTTGACGCACGTTCAGCAAACACAGTAAAGAGGTGCCCTTTGTCTGCGGCAAGACTGTATTTCATCACTAAAACCTTATTGCAGTATGGCATCGATGAACTGCTGCCACAGCAGAAGCTTCCTTGGTTTGCCAAATTGGCTCGACGCAGTATTTTTTGGTTACGTAATCGCCATAAGGATAAACCCGCAGGCGTGCGTTTACGTTTAGCGCTACAAACATTAGGGCCGGTGTGGATTAAGTTTGGACAAATGCTCTCTACCCGTCGCGACTTGCTACCACCGGAAATCGCCAGTGAGCTGGCTCTGCTACAAGACCAAGTCCCTCCTTTTGCAGGTGATCAGGCCAAAGCCATTATCGAGCAAGCACTGGAAGTTAATGATATCAGCGACGTGTTCAGTGAGTTTGATGTGACTCCCTTGGCTTCCGCATCAATTGCGCAGGTGCATACGGCCACTCTCATTGACAACGACGGTGACCACCAAGATGTGGTCGTTAAAGTCATTCGTCCTAACATCAAAAAGCAAATAGATGCCGATTTAGCGCTGATGCAGCAATGCGCCCGAGTTGTCGCTAAACTGCTTAAAGAAGGCCGCCGTTTACGTCCGGTGGAGGTTGTTAAGGAGTATAAGAAAACCCTTATCGATGAACTCGACCTGATGCGCGAAGGCGCCAATGCGATTCAGCTACGACGTAATTTTGAAGACTCGGAATCACTTTATATACCCTTTGTGTATAGCGACTTTAGCCGCACCAATGTGCTGGTTATGGAACGTATATATGGCATTCCCGTATCCGACACCGATGCCTTATTAAAGCAAGGTACCAATATGAAGTTATTGGCGGAACGTGGCGTTGAGGTCTTTTTTACGCAAGTATTCCGCGATAGCTTCTTCCATGCGGATATGCACCCTGGCAATATTTTTGTTTCCTTTGATAACCCTCATAACCCGCAATATATCGGCATCGACTGTGGCATTGTTGGTACCTTAAATAAAGAAGACAAACGCTATTTAGCGGAAAACTTTATCGCCTTTTTCAATCGTGATTATCGTAAGGTTGCTGAGCTGCATGTGGATTCTGGCTGGGTCCCTGCCGATACCAGTATTGAAGAGTTTGAATTCGCTATTCGCACTGTTTGTGAGCCCATATTTAACAAGCCGCTAGCGGAAATTTCGTTTGGTCATGTGTTGGTTAATTTATTCAATACCGCTCGACGTTTTAATATGGAAGTGCAGCCACAGCTCGTACTACTGCAAAAAACACTGCTTTATGTCGAAGGACTAGGGCGACAGCTTTACCCTCAGCTAGATCTGTGGAAAACCGCCAAACCCTTCTTAGAAGACTGGGTTAAACAGCAAGTAGGGCCTTGGGCGGTCGCCAAACAAATGTACGCCAACTTACCATTTTGGGCAGAGAAGTTTCCTGAGCTACCGGATCTGATCTACCATAATTTGAGGCGTCAACAGCATCCTCCTGCGCCACCAGCAACCAATCACAAAGCGATTATTTTAGCGTTAGCTGGCTGCACAGGACTGATCGTTGCTTGTTTAGTCGCGCTGGCGCAACATCCTGTATTTTCAGCAGTCAGTGCCGTCGCCGGGTTTGCAGCGCTGTTTGCTGCTTGGCGTAAAGGCTAACAGCACTATGACATCATCTTTGTGCGCGGTATACTTCGCCACAGTTTAGTAGGACATTTCGGAGACAGTTATGGGTTTTGGCGGTATTAGTATTTGGCAGTTGTTGATCGTATTAGCGATCATCGTGCTACTTTTTGGCACTAAAAAGCTACGTAATATAGGCGGTGATTTAGGTAATGCAGTAAAAGGCTTTAAAAAAGCGGTATCGGATGACGAGAATAAGCCCGATGCAAAATCAGATGATGCTAAAATTTCTGAATCGAAACAACAGGCTGAAGAAAACCCAAGTCAAAAAGACAAAGATAAGGTGTAGCCACCCATGGGCATGTGGGAGTTATTGGTGGTGTTCGTTGTGGGCCTTATTGTACTTGGCCCTGAGCGCTTGCCTGTGGCGATTCGAACGGTAAGCCGCTGGGTAAAAACAGCCAAAGGCATGGCTAATAATATTTCTGCACAGGTCAATGAGGAACTGCGTGTACATGAGCTACATCAGAACCTTAAAAAGGCTGAACAGCAAAATATGGAAAACCTTCCAGACGATGTTAAAGATTCGGTGAATGAATTACAAAAAGCGGCCCAGTCAGTAACGCGTAGCTACGACACATCGCCAACCAAAGACAGCAGTAACAAACATGAGTGAACCTCAGCAAAGCGGCTTTATAGCCCACCTGGTCGAATTACGAAACCGCCTAATGCGCTCTTTACTGTGCGTATTACTCGTCTTTATTGCCTTGGTCTATTTTGCTAACGACATTTACGCCTTTGTCGCCGCCCCCTTACTGGCGCACTTACCAGAAAATAGCCAGATGATTGCTACCGATGTCACCGCGCCGTTTTTTGCCCCTTTTAAATTGACCCTGTTTGTCGCCGTATTCGCCGCTATTCCCTTTATCCTGCATCAGGTCTGGTCATTTATCGCCCCAGGCTTATACCAGCACGAAAAGCGCATGTTAATACCCGTATTGCTTTCCAGTGTGCTGTTATTCTATGGTGGTATCGCTTTTTGTTACTTCGTTGTCCTCCCCATCGTACTCAGCTTCTTCACCGGTATTGGCCCTGAGGTTATGACGCTGACGCCAGACATCAGCAGCTATTTAGGGTTTGCATTAAAGCTATTTTTCGCCTTCGGTATTGCCTTTGAAATTCCGGTAGCCATCATGCTGCTTTGTTGGAGTGGGGCCACGACCACCGCGAGTTTAAAGCAAAAGCGCCCTTATATCGTGGTTGGGGCTTTTGTGGTCGCGATGTTTCTAACGCCCCCCGATGTGTTATCACAGACCTTGCTCGCCTTACCGATGCTGTTATTATTTGAGCTCGGCCTGATTTTGGCCGCCTTTTATAGCGCTAAATCACCACAGGAAGAAAAACAATGAAAAAATATTTAGTATCCGCCGTGCTCACCGCTTGGGTGGGAACACTTTCTCCCGCAGCCATAGCCAATGACGGCGTGAATATTCAAGCGCTAAAGGCCTGTAGCTTTATTGAAAATGATTTTCGTCGCCTGCTGTGCTACGACAACATCATGGCCGGCAAACCTATTGATGCCATGCCTAAAGGCGAAGTGAAAAACACCAACGCTGCACCGCAAAGTAATAAAAAAGCGCAAGCCGCAAGTGTTGCCGGTGCGCCAGCAAAACATAGCAAAGCCAATAAAGCAGACTTTGGCCTAGAGCATAAAAAAGAAAAAGAACAAAAAGACGATAATAACGAGCTTCGCGCGCGTGTAAGCCAAGTTGATGAAGCCCCTTATGGTGAGCTTATTTTGACTCTCGACAACGGCCAAAAATGGCGCCAAATTGGCACCGAACATTTTCGTTTGAATAGCAATGATACAGTGATTATTAGCCGTGGCATGTTCAACTCTTTCCTACTGAAAAAACAAGGTGCAAATAAGTCTATCCGTGTTAAACGCGTTGATTAAGTAGCTGCCATGATAGATATCGGAGTCAATCTCACAAGCAACCAATTTGCAGCAGATACTGACGCTGTGGTTGCTCGTGCGCGCGACGCAGGTATCACCAATATGGTAGTGATTGGTTGTGACGAGCGCGATAGCCAGCATGCAGTTGAGCTGGCACGTCGCCATCAGTTGTTTTGCACCGCCGGTATTCATCCCCACAATGCAAAAGATGCAAGCGCCGAGCTCGAACACGTTATCGCCCAGCTAGCCAGTCAAAGTGAAGTACTGGCTATTGGTGAATGCGGCCTCGACTACAACCGCGACTTCTCACCGCGACCTGTACAGCGCGAGATTTTTGCTCGCCAGCTAGCTTTGGCAAATGAATTATCGCTGCCCGTGTATTTACATGAACGTGATGCCAGTGCGGATATGCTAGCACTGCTGCAAGAGTATCAACCCCGTGGAATTGTGCACTGCTTTACCGGCAATGCTGAACAGGCTCAGCACTATCTTGAGTTGGGCCTGTATTTAGGCATCACAGGCTGGGTATGTGATGAACGTCGCTCGCAAGCGCTCAATGAAGCCTTGGCGCATATTCCTAGGGAGCGATTACTAGTTGAGACTGACGCTCCTTACCTCTTGCCTCGGACAATACGGCCAAAACCAAAGTCACGGCGCTGTGAACCCCATCACCTTAGCTATGTGGTCACCCACTTAGCTCAACGCTACGCATGCACGGAGGCAGAGATCATCGCGCAGACCAAACATAACTTTAGCCAATTGTTTAATGTGGAGCTGCGTTAGTTATGCGTTTGCTTGCTTGGGCGATGATGCTGCTGTGGTCGTGCTCAGCGCTCGCCTCAAGCATGAGTATCAATACCGAAGCAGACTCCTTAGCAACAGCACAAAATTCACCTCATTGGCAACCCCTTAATAAGCCGTTTATCAACTTGGGCAACAAAGTGCGTTATGGCTGGCTGCGGGTGAATTTAAGCTCTCACCAATACCCACCCAGCGTGTATATTATTGCCATCGATAACCCGTTAATAGACAGTCTCAAAGCGTTTCATTTGCGTGATAATAAGCTAATCAACACGCGCACTATAGGTAGTCAGGTTGATACTGCAGGTAGACTTTTTAAAGATGAATCACTGTCCTTTTATATTGATACCCGTAGCCCTGGGGAGCACTGGGTCTACATCGAAGTGATCGCCAGTGACGGCTTTAGAATGCCGGTTAAGGTGCATACTCTAAAAAGCTACTTTGAGTACAAAAGCAGCTTCAATAGCTTATTCGGGGCGGTGATGGGCCTCGCTGCAACGCTGATATTGACCACCTTATTCTTTTTTATTCTGTCACGACAAGCCCGCTTCTTATTGGCCACGGCATACATTAGTGCTTTGGCACTGATAGGTATTTACGTGTTTGGCTATGGCTATCGCTATTTGCACCCCGATACACCTTGGCTACAAACGGCGGTGTTGCCCATACTACTAATGGCTGCACCAAGCCTCTTAATTGCCTTGAATCAAACACTGATAGCGCCGGTAAAACGTAAAATGGTGATTACAGTCATGCTCATTACTGTGGTTATCGGCCTACTTCCAAACCTATTACCTGCCGCTATTGCCGACCCTATCGTGGTTGTTGCGAGTACCTTATTTTGTTTATTCGGCACGGCCTACAGTGCTTGGCAGGGGTATCGCAAGCAACAACAACAGTTATGGGTACTCAGTATTGCCAGTCTGATGTTACTCGCGCTTATGAGCTATTTTTGTCTCAACTATTTTGGTTTCGCATTGCCGATTAGCAAAACCAGTTGGTGGCTTTTTTTGCCCCCAGCGAGCAGTGCCTTACTGGTCTGTTTTGTAGTTATTCGCAACTTATTAAGTCAGCACAGTGAACGCATGCGCGCACAGCAACAAGCGCTGGCGGAGCAGCAAACGCGAGACCAATTACTGGCTCAGCAGCTGGCACTAGAGGAACAAACTAAAGAAGAACTAGAAAATAAAGTAGAAGAGCGCACTATAGAGCTACAAATTACTCTGCGGGAATTAGAAGAAAAGAACACTGAGCTAGAGCGCATTAATAACGAGGACCCATTAACGGGTGTCAAAAATCGCCGCTTTTTCGATAAGCGTTTAGAGCATGAGTTACGGCGCTCACAACGGGATGACGCTCCGTTGAGCCTGCTAATGATAGACATAGATCACTTTAAAAAGGTCAACGATAGCTATGGTCATCCCGCTGGCGATGCAGCTATTAAATTGGTGTCACAAACTATCAAAGCCTGTTTGCGCCGGCCATTTGACCATGTGTGCCGCTTCGGCGGTGAAGAGTTTGCCGTTATTTTACCTAATACCACTCACGAAGGCGCCCTCAAGCTGGGCGAAGAAGTATGCACTGAGGTAGGTCAACAACAGGTTGAATTCTCAGAGCACCAATTTTCATTAACTGTTAGTATTGGCGTGCATACCGCTTACGGGGAAACCACCGCTCACGCTGGCGACATCACCCATATGGCGGATGAGGCGCTATACCATGCTAAAGCGCATGGTCGTAATCAAGTAATTAGCTCACAATCTTTGCCTTAGGAGAGCATTATGGCCCAATCAGGACTCGACCTGTTTCCTTATACGCGTATGCGTCGTTTACGTAAAAATGACTTCTCTAGACGCTTAACTCAAGAGCATGAGCTCAGCGTTAATGACTTAATTTATCCAGTGTTTGTCTTGGAAGGCAAAAACCGCCGCGAACAGGTTGAATCTATGCCTGGCGTTGAGCGCTTGTCCATCGACTTATTGATTGAAGAAGCCAAAGAGTTGGTCGCTTTAGGTGTGCCCGCTATTGCCCTATTTCCAGTCACACCCAGTGAAAAGAAATCTCTGCATGCCGAAGAAGCCTATAACCCAGAGGGATTAGCACAACGCACGGTGCGCGCTTTGAAGAGCGAACTGCCTGAGCTGGGAGTGATCACCGATGTTGCCTTGGACCCCTTCACCGTGCACGGTCAGGACGGCATCATTGACGAGCAAGGCTATGTTATCAATGACATCACCACCGAGGTGTTGGTGAAACAAGCGCTGTCACACGCCCAAGCGGGTGCCGATGTCGTTGCCCCCTCAGATATGATGGATGGTCGTATCGGCGCTATTCGTGAGGCGCTAGAAGAGCAAGGCCTGATCAATACCCAAATTATGGCTTATTCTGCCAAGTATGCGTCAAGCTATTATGGCCCATTTCGCGATGCGGTCGGCTCAGCGGGTAACCTCAAAGGGGCTGATAAAAAGACCTACCAAATGAATCCTGGAAACTCCGATGAGGCCCTCAGAGAAGTCGCGCTGGATTTACAAGAAGGCGCTGATATGGTCATGGTGAAACCAGGCATGCCCTACTTAGATATTGTTCGACGCGTTAAAGATGAGTTTTCCGTGCCCACCTTCGCCTATCAAGTCAGTGGTGAATACGCCATGCACATGGCTGCTATTGAAAACGGCTGGTTAGAAGAAAGAGCCATTGTTATGGAGTCTTTACTTGCCTTCAAACGTGCAGGGGCTGACGGTATTCTCACTTATTTTGCTAAACGCGCGGCGCAGTGGCTTAACGAATCTTAAGCTTAACACCCAACTTTTTTCTGAGAAAAAGCGCTAACAAGTTAACAACTTGAAATTTTCGTGTAACTTATTGGGGGCATAATATGTCCCCCCCTTTAGGGATAAATAACAATACACGGGAAGCTATCTAATGAAAAACACAGTCACACCTATCGCTCTAGCGGTGGCGGCCTCGTTGGCATCGCTCAGCGCTCAAGCAGATATCTTAATATCAGAATATGTCGAAGGCAGTAGCAATAATAAAGCCATCGAGCTTTATAACCCCAATTCAGAGTCAGTCGATTTAAGCCAGTATAGTATTGAGTTTTACTTTAACGGCAGCACTACGGCTGGTTATACTCTCGATCTCTCAGGCTCACTGGCAGCTGAAGGCGTTTTTGTTGCCGCACATGAATCAGCAGATGCTGCAATTCTAGCAGTCGCTGATCAAATTGCAGGCGGTGGTTGGTTCAACGGCGATGATGCCATTGTGCTTCGTAAACAGGGTGACGTCATTGATAGCCTTGGTCAGGTTGGCCTCGATCCTGGTTCGCAATGGGGTGAAGGGCTCACCTCTACGCAAAATAATACCCTGCGCCGTATTGATGGCACCGGTGCTCGCACCACCCTTGACACCGCCTATATCCCTAGCGACTTCTTTATTGGCTATGAGCAAGACGACTTCAGTGATTTGGGCACCTATCAAGGAGGTTCCGGCCCAGTCGACCCCGACCCTGATCCAGAACCAACCCCCGAGCTCACATGTGCTGATCCAGCCACTACCATTAGCGAAATCCAAGGGCCAGGCATGGCCAGTCCCCTGCAAGGCGAGCAAGTTATTGTCGAAGCGGTGGTCAGTGCTGATTACCAACAAAGTGACGCCCTTAATGGCTTTTTCTTAGCATCACTCAACGCTGATAATGACCCCCTCACCTCTGAAGGTATTTTTGTTTATCACAGTGATGATGACGTTAATGTCGGCGACCGTGTACGACTTCAGGCCACCGTTGATGAATACTACGGCGCCACACAATTAAAGAATGTGACGGCGCTGAAGAGTTGTGGTACTGCACAAGCCGATATCACTGAAATCACGCTACCGGTTGACAATATCGACGAGCTTGAAGCCTATGAAGGCATGCTCATCAGTGTCGCCCAGCCAATGTACGTAGTAGATAGCTATAATTTGGCACGCTATGGAGAGCTTGGCCTAGCAACAGAGCGCTTATATCAAGGCACCCAAGTGGCGCTACCAGGTGATGCCGCCAATGCGCTTGAAGCGCAAAACCAGCTAAAACAGTTATTACTTGATGATGGCTCAACACAGCAAAACCCTGAAGTGATTCCTTATCCTGGAGCTGGACTGGACGCCTACAATACCGTGCGCTTAGGCGACAGTGTAGAAGGCCTCACTGGGGTGCTGGGCTATGGTTTTGATCGCTACCGTTTACATCCAACCACGGCTGTACAGTTCACTGCCAGCAACCCGCGCACTGAAGCGCCAGTACTCAATGAGCAGGGCGATATAAAAATCGCTAGCTTTAATGTTTTAAACTACTTTAACGGTGATGGCCAGCAAGGCGGCTTTCCAACCTCTCGCGGCGCCGATGATTTGCAAGAATTTATTCGCCAAGAGCAAAAGCTCGTTACCGCCATCACCGCCATGGATGCCGACATTGTTGGCTTAATGGAAATTGAAAACGATGGCTTTGGCGAGTTCAGTGCTCTAAGTTCGTTAGTCACTGCACTGAACGATGCAACTGATAACGGCGAATATGCCTTCGTTGATTTTGCCGTAGCCGAGGTTGGCACCGACGCCATCACCACCGCGCTCATTTACCGTAGCGACCGCGTACAAGAAGTTGGCACAGCCAGCATCAATGATGAAGACGCCTTATCCTATGGTAACCGCGCGGCGATCGCACAGAGTTTCCGTGATGTTGAAAGTGATGAAGTGTTAACGGTTGCTGTCGCTCACTTAAAATCCAAAGGTGGCTGTAGCCGCGCCGAAGGGCTCGATCAAGACCAAAATGATGGTCAAGCCTGTTATAACGCAACGCGCGTAGCCGGTGCCGCACAGTTCGCTTCATGGTTGGCGAGCCAACCCACTGGGGTGGCTGATGACGATGTGATCATTGTCGGTGATATGAATGCTTATGCGCAGGAAGACCCCATGCAAACCTTTGCCGACGCTGGATTTGCCAATGTCATTCCTACGCTGGAAGGTAATACGTTGGGTTACTCATATAACTTCCAAGGCCGCTTAGGCAGCTTAGACCACGCTTTGGCATCACCCAGCCTTATGAGCAAAGTGGTTGCTGCTACCGATTGGCATATTAATGCTGATGAGCCTCGGGTGTTAGACTACAACTTAGAGTATAAAACCCAGGCACAGCAGGCCAGCTTGTATGCCGAGCATGCATATCGCGCATCAGATCATGACCCCGTCATCGTCGCCATCGCTGCCGAGCAATCTGAGCCCGAAGAACTTGTGGGCGAGTTTACTGGCCTTAGTGGATGGTTTTGGCCTCGCAACTTTACTATCGACTTACCAGAGGGTTACCAAACGCTAGATATCGAGCTCGTGGGTGGCTGGGGTCAAGTTGATCTGTACGTTAGCCACCAACGTCGCCCGTCTATTTTCCGTGCCGATTGTGCCTCACGTAACTGGGGGACTGCAGAGCAATGTCACTTTGATAACCCTGCTGCTGGAAAGTGGAAAGCCCGTATTCTTGGCCCTCTGCCCTATGGGAATGTCACGTTACGCTACCGTGCGGTTAAAGCCGACTAATAGGGTTTAATACCGAGCGAGAATGGCGTCACGAGCGCCATTCTCGATTATCTTTTTTAGTCCCTGTTCAAATAACTTTTGCAGCCGCTCGCCATCTGGGTGATGGGGAGAAAAAGCAAGAAAGATATCGGTTCCTTCATTAATAAATGCCACTTGAATATTATCGCTAATCCCTTGGGTACGACGTAGATAATTTGCTGATTTAATGAAAATAAGCGCACTGTCTAAGCGCCCTAACATCAGCCTTCGCATGTTAGGTAAATCGGAGTTAGCATACGCCGCCACCACTTTATGTTCGGCCACCAAAGCAAGAAACTGGTCGCCATAGCCATATCCTCTAACAATACCTACTAACTCGCCATTAAACTGCGCACGATTAGTAATTTTCAGAGCCCGTTGGGTATTGTGATAATATGCAGAATACGCCTTATAAAGAGGAGTACTACCGAGTAAGTACTTCTCTTTACTGATAGCATCGATAGGCACATTAAAGCCCGCCACATAAGCACCGGTATCGAGGTAATGCAGCACCCGCGCATAAGGGTAAATATGGTAGTCGACTGACACGTCTACCGCTGCAAAAGCGGCCGTGATTATATCATTCGCCATGCCCGTACCATCGGCATTGGCATAGGGAGTCCATGCGTCTTCAGCAGCGATAACCACGCGCTCGGCTTGGCAAGGTGCAGTTAGAAACAACAAGGCAAGAAATAGGCAGCCGCGACTCATGCTCTCTCCAGCACACCACAAATTATTTTATTATAGGCACTGCTTGGTTGGTCGCGACAAATTATCCT
Source organism: Pseudoalteromonas sp. CO325X (assembly GCF_004208955.1). NCBI lineage: Bacteria > Pseudomonadati > Pseudomonadota > Gammaproteobacteria > Alteromonadales > Pseudoalteromonadaceae > Pseudoalteromonas > Pseudoalteromonas sp. CO325X. Next base: position 7,465 of record NZ_SGPG01000006.1, on the reverse strand, counting down.
AGATATCTACATGATCAATGGTGGTGGCCGCCTGACATAGCTTGGCCATCACTGTGATAAAACCCTGATGCACCGTGCTCAATAAAGCCCTGATTTATCATTTTCGCCAAAAATGGGTCATGTTCATTATCGCCCACATCGGCATAGTCCGTAGTTTGATAACGGTCCCAATGAGCAAATTGTTGCTGCACTTGTTGCGGGTTAAGCTGGTAACTTTGCAACGTTAGTCTGCTTATTTGTTGCCACCTGTCTTGATGGTCAGCGTCTTCACGTGCCACCACAAGCTGCTTGACCAGCTGCAATGCTGGCAGCCATACCAGCGTCATTTTATAGCCATTTTGCTGGCGTTCGAAGTGCTGCTCTTGGCCGCAGCCCTCACCTTGCGTACGTGATGGCGGTTGTGAAAGTAGGTCACTGTGCACTAACTGATATTTTTGTGACCAACTGACTGGTTGCCCGCCCTCTTTTAGCTCACCAGGTTGGTACTCAATGCCTCTTTGGTAATGCTCAAAATAACGAATAGGCCGCACTTGCTGATTAGATAGACGTTGCCAGAGCTCAACGACCCCCTGGCTGTTGGCCTGATGCGCTACCTGATCGTGCAGCCGCCAAAGCGAAAATAGCTGCTCTTCTTGAGCGCCTTGCTGCTGTATATAATTGGCTTTTAACACCTGCGCATTCGCTTGGCATTGCTGTTGCGCATACACACTGGCACTACACATGGCGACTGCCAAGGTGGCTAATTTGACATACTTCATCATTTTATCCTCCACTTAGGGCCGAGGACATAGCAATCTATGCCCTCGACCTTAGGTGATTAATTACCTAGCTTGGCTTCTGCTTTACTCACTAAATCTGCAGCGTGATTAATCACGTGGAAGATATAGTTTTGCTCATTAGTTCCGGTCACTAGGTGGGCTCCAGGACCCTGGGCATACACACCCACATCTTCACCCGCATGAGTTTCTGAGCTAAGTGGCACCAGCGCTTCTTGGTGGAATCCCGCTGTGGTGGTGTCAATGGTGCTCAAATCCACACGACCAGTGACAATCTCACCGTTGTAGCCAGCATCAGCGTTGGTCTGTGCGCCAAGGTTCTTAAAGCCGTTGCCATTGGTGTAGCCCAAAGTGGTGTAAGGCATTCCATCGGCTGCCAAGGTAGGCTCGTCGCTGCCAACGGCAACCACTTTACCTAAAATAGGGTTACCTCGTTTCGGGTAGCCAGCAATGGTAAATACATGGCTATGATCTGCGGTTACGATGATCAGGGTCTCATCCGTGTTGGTCTTTTCCATCGCGGCTTGCACCGCCTCGGCCAACTCCACCGTGTCGTGGAGTGCGTTATAGGCATTTCCTGCATGGTGAGCATGATCGATACGGCCCGCCTCTACAGTCAGAAAGAAACCTTCGTCATTGTTATCAAGAACATCAATGGCTTTTTCCGTCATCGCCGCCAGCGACGGCTCACCGGCGATATCATTGCTTCGGTCTTGCTCATACTGCATGTGCGATTCGTTAAATAGCGCAAAGATGCGCTCAGTGCTGGCAGGATCGATAGCATCAAAGCCCGCTTGATCCATCACATAGGTGCCATTGGGGTAAGCCGCTTGCCATTGCGCCGTTAAGTCACGGCCATCGGTGCGGTCACCCTCGGTGCTGCTTTGCGCATCATTGCTATTAAATGCGGCATCTTTTGGCAGGAAGTGACGACGACCACCGCCCATTACCACCTCAATACCATCAATATCGACGTCGAATCGCGCTTCCAGATTAGGCTCAAAGTTAACTAATTGCGAGGCAATGTCTTCGCACCCAGCCGCGACCGCATCAGCGGGCATATCGGAGATGTCTTCCCAGTTACGGTCGGCCGACTTGGCATAGGTGGCAGCCGGTGTGGCGTGAGTGATCCGCGCGGTTGACACAATCCCTGTTGATTTACCTGCGATTTCTGCCAGCTCTAAGGCGGTTACTAACTCATTGCCGGACACCGATGCACAATCACCACGGGCAATCCCTTCAGCCACGCCAATCACACCCACATCGGTTTTTACACCTGTCGCCATAGCCGTCATAGTGCCAGCTGAATCAGGAGTTTGCGCATCAACATTATAGGTTTTAGCAAAACCAGAATATGGCATGGTTTCAAAGCTCAGCTGGTGCTCCTCACCCATTTTTCCTTGTAGTTGCCCAGCTAAAATACGTGCAGCTGTGACCGTGGAGATGCCCATCCCATCACCTACGAACAGAATCACGTTTTTCGCTTTTTGATTACTGCTGCTTAGCTGCTCGGCACGTTGTTGTGCCTGCGCGACTTTATCCTGAGCATCGCTAAACCAAGCGTTGCCCGTTAGGTTAGCCAGTTCATCATCATCTAATGTAGTTTTAATCGGGTTACAATTGGTCGTTTGCGCTGCAACTTCATCGCCATCAAGCTCGCCATTGCCATTGTCATCGGCACCCACTTGAGTGTAGACACCACCATTAATGCATTGACTATCACCCACAGCTATGTCGGTGTTAACAGTTAGAGTCGGCGCGCCATCATCGTCAGAGCAACCCGCCAGTGCCGCAACCACGGCAAGAGAAAGAATATTTAGCTTTTTCATTGTAATACCTACTTACTTAGTGAGCTCAAGGGCTGAGTCGATAATGTGGAACACCATGCTTTGTTCAATCACTCCCTGCGCTAGATGCGCGCTGGGACCCATAGCATGAAGGGAAATATCTTCGCCTGCGTGTGTCTCTGAGCTAAGTGGAATGGTTGCTTCTTGGTGAAAACCTGGGGTGGTGGTATCGATACCCGCCAGATTTTGACGCCCGGTTTGCGGCGCATCGCTGTAGCTGACATCAGCGTTAGTTTCCATGCCTAGATCGCGAAAGCCCAAGCCATTGGCATAGCCAAGCGTGGTGTATGGCTTACCATCCGCTGCAAGCGTCGGCTGCTGCTGCCCTACCGCCACTACCTGACCTAGAATAGGGTTACCACGTTTAGGGTAACCGGCAATGGTAAAGACGTGGCTGTGATCCGCAGTCACCAAAATCAATGTTTCTTCGGGGTTAGTGTTCTCGATGGCATACTGCACGGCATTAGCCAGTTCGATTGTATCGTTCAGCGCATTGTATGCATTACCCGCGTGGTGAGCGTGGTCAATACGCCCGGACTCAACCGTAAGGAAAAAGCCTGTATCATTATTATCAAGCACAGATATTGCTTTAGCGGTCATTTCCGATAGGGAAGGCTCACCAGCAAGATCATTGCCTCGGTCAGCTTCATATTGCATATGAGATTCATTGAACAGTCCAAACACCCGCTGAGCGTCATCGGCTATCGCATCAAAACCTGCACGGTCCCATACATAGACACCATCGGCATACTTTTGTTGCCATTCCTGAGTTAGGTCGCGACCATCGGTGCGGTCCCCTTCGATAGCGCTGCGGGCATCAAGAGTGTTATACGTTTCGTCTTTCGGTAGGAAGTGACGGCGGCCACCGCCCATAACCACTTCTATGCCATCCACGTCAGTACCAGCAAAGCGAGCTTCAAGGTTTTGTTCAAAGTTAACCAATTGCGTAGCGATATCCTCACACCCTTGTGCAACCGCCTGCGCAGGCATGTCTGACACGTCTTCCCAGTTACGATCTGCTGATTTGGCATACGTTGCTGCAGGAGTGGCGTGGGTAATACGGGCGGTGCTGACGATACCAGTACTTAATCCTCGAATTTCAGCAAGCTCCAAAGCAGTAATTAGTTCATTACCAGCTACTGTGGCACAATTTCCGCGCTCGATATCTTCATCTACACCAATCACACCCACATCAGTTTTAACTCCTGACGCCATGGCGGTCATGGTGCCTGCTGAGTCTGGGGTTTGTGCATCAACATTATAGGTTTTTACCTGAGCCGAATAAGGAAACTTCTCGAAGCTAAGGTAACCTTCTTCACCCATTTTGCCGTTATTTTGGCCCTGTAGAATACGGGCTGCTGTGAGTGTGGATACCCCCATACCATCGCCAACAAACAGAATCACATTTTTGGCCTTAGTCAGTTTTTGCTGATTGGCCAATTGCTGCTTCTCGTTGAGCTTATTCTTATCTGTTTGATACCACTGACTATTGGTCTGAACGTCAGGCAAGACTCCGGCCTGCACTGGTGTGCACACCAGCGAGGAGAAGGCCGAGGCTGCCGCCATCGCCAAGGCTAACTTTGATACTTTCATTTTTTGTTCCCGTGAGTTTTATTATTTAGCGCTGTTAAGAAGCTGTTCTTAACCACAAATATGTACCAGCAAGGGTTGTACTGGCGTCGTTACTGTAGGGAACGAATGTTTCTAAAATATAACCATTTATTGACGGACAGATGATGAATATATGACAGCGAATACGGGAGCAGAGGAATAGGCATAAAAAAACCCAGGCACTAGCCTGGGTTTTTCTTAGAAGAGGCGACTATTACTTCGCTTCTTTTTTCGCTTTTTCTGCAGCGATTACTTCGTCAGCAACGTTTTGCGGACAAGGTGCGTAGTGTGAGAACTCCATAGAGAACTGACCACGACCAGAAGTAATAGTACGTAGGTGGCCGATGTAACCAAACATCTCAGATAGTGGTACTTCACCCTTGATGCGTACGCCCATGCCGCCCGCTTCTTGGTCTTTGATCATACCACGACGACGGTTAAGGTCACCGATTACGTCACCCACGTTGTCTTCAGGAGTGAATACGTCAACTTTCATGATTGGCTCAAGAAGTTGTGCACCCGCTTTAGGGATAGACTGACGGAATGCGCCTTTTGCAGCGATTTCGAACGCGATAGCTGATGAGTCAACTGCGTGGAAAGCACCGTCAAATAGTTCAACTTCAACGTCTAGTACTGGGAAGCCGGCAAGAACACCTTCTTCCATCATAGATGCGAAGCCTTTCTCAACTGCTGGCCAGAATTCCTTAGGAACGTTACCACCAACAACGCTTGAGCTGAACTTGTAGCCTGAACCTACTTCACCTGGCTTGATACGGTAATCGATCTTACCGAATTGACCAGAACCACCTGATTGCTTCTTATGCGTGTAGCTATCTTCGATTTCTTTGGTGATAGTTTCACGGTAAGCAACCTGAGGCTGACCAACAATAAGGTCTACGCCGTAAGTACGCTTAAGGATATCAACTTTGATATCAAGGTGCAGTTCACCCATACCTTTAAGGATGGTTTCACCTGAATCTTCATCAGTCTCAACTTGGAAAGATGGATCTTCTGCAACCATTTTACCGATTGCGATACCCATTTTCTCTGTACCACCTTTATCTTTAGGTGCAACAGCGATTGAGATTACTGGATCAGGGAAGATCATCGCTTCAAGCGTACATTCGTGCTTAGGATCACATAATGTGTGACCAGTTTGCACGTTCTTCATACCAACAACAGCGATGATGTCACCCGCCTGCGCTTCGGTAAGTTCGTTACGCTCGTCAGCTTGCATCTCAACCATACGGCCGATACGCTCAGTTTTACCTGTTGCTGAGTTAAGTACTGTGTCACCTTTTTTCATGCGACCCGAGTAGATACGGATGAAGGTAAGTGCACCAAAACGGTCGTCCATGATTTTGAACGCAAGCGCTTTAAGTGGCTCATCTGCAGATACAGTTGCAACTTCACCAGTAGGCTCACCAGTGTCTTTGTCAGTTAGTGGCTGCGGATCTACTTCTGTTGGTGAAGGTAGGTAATCAACTACAGCGTCTAGCACTAGCTGCATACCTTTGTTCTTGAACGCTGAACCACAGTAAGTTGGGAAGAACGCAAGATCACGAGTACCTTTACGGATACACGCTTTGATTTGCTCTAAAGAAGGCTCTTCACCTTCCATGTATGCTTCCATTAGATCGTCGTCTTGCTCAACGGCAGTTTCAACAAGCATCTCGTGATACTCATTTACTTTGTCTACCATGTCAGCTGGAACGTCTTGTACTTCGTAGTTTTCAGGAAGACCTGTGTCATCCCAAACGTATGCTTTCTTCTCAAGTACATCAACAACACCAGAGAACTGGTCTTCGATACCGATAGGAAGAGTCATCACTAGTGGGTTTGCGCCAAGTACTTTTTTCACTTGCTCTACAACGCGGTAGAAGTCAGCACCCATACGGTCTAGTTTGTTTACGAAGATACAACGTGCTACTTCTGATTCGTTCGCATAACGCCAGTTAGTTTCTGACTGCGGCTCAACACCACCAGAACCACAGAATACACCGATACCACCGTCAAGTACTTTAAGTGAACGATATACTTCTACTGTGAAGTCAACGTGTCCAGGAGTATCGATTACGTTTAAACGGTGACCTTTCCACTCACATGTTACAGCTGCTGATTGGATTGTAATACCACGCTCAGCTTCTTGGTCCATGAAGTCGGTCGTTGATTCGCCGTCATGTACTTCACCGGTTTTGTGAATTTTACCGGTGAGCTTCAGAATACGCTCTGTCGTGGTCGTTTTACCCGCATCTACGTGCGCGAAAATACCAATATTTCTGTATTTTGATAAATCTGCCATTGCTTTACTCTATTGGTCGAAAAATTATTCGGCGGGAGTATATCACCTCTTGTGGCGAACATCATCATAGAAACCGCTTAAAATGCAATCAAATTAGGAAAATCTTGGGGTCGCCAATAAAATCGTTTGAGCCAAGGTAGGATGCGGCTTTGCCGGAGCTAAAAAGACATGATTTCATGTTGATAAAACGCCACAGTAGCAATACAAAAATGTGCCAAAAGGGGTATAGCGTTTTATTTAAAACAACGCAGGGTAATTCATTGTAAAGCTTGAATATGAACGCGACACGCCGTGGCGACGACCTTAGATCGAATAAATTTGAAGTAGTAATTGGTAGTGAAGTCTACTAAGAATTGGTTGCGGGAGCCGGATATGAACGCGACACGCCGTGGCGACGACCGTAGGTCGAATAAATTTGAAATAGTAATTGGTAGTGAACTCTACTAAGAATTGGTTGCGGGAGCCGGATATGAACGCGACACGCCATGGCAACGACCGTAGGTCGAATAAATTTGAAATAGTAAGTTGGTAGTGAGGTCTGCTAAGAATTGGTTGCGGGAGCCGGATGTGAACGCGACACGCCGTGGCGACGACCGTAGGTCGAATGGATTTGAAATAGTAATTGGTAGTGAGGTCTGTTAAGAATTGGTTGCGGGAGCCGGATATGAACGCGACACGCCGTGGCGACGACAGTAGGTCGAATGGATTTAAAATAGTAATTGGTAGTGAAGTCTACTAAGAATTGGTTGCGGGAGCCGGATTTGAACCGACGACCTTCGGGTTATGAGCCCGACGAGCTACCAGACTGCTCCATCCCGCGTCAATATAGGTGATAACTGGCGATAAAAGTTGGTTGCGGGAGCCGGATTTGAACCGACGACCTTCGGGTTATGAGCCCGACGAGCTACCAGACTGCTCCATCCCGCGTC
>NZ_SGPG01000036.1:0-88477 GCF_004208955.1 Pseudoalteromonas sp. CO325X | reverse complement strand
ACTGTGCTGTACATGGCAATGATGTCTGCGATGCAGTGTAATCCGGTGTTTAAAACCACATATCAGCGCCTGATTGCGAAAAAAGTGGCCATTATTGCGTGTGTCAGAAAAATGGTGGTGATCTTAAATTCGATGCTCAGAGAAGGGGCAATGTGGGAAGCGCCAAAAACTTAAAAAGAGCTATTGACGCCATAGTCTCTTGTTAGTTTCACTTAATTTCGAAATACTTCTTTAAGTCGTCTTGAATTGTACGACCTTTATAATACCCTTCATAATTTAAATCTTGTTTTAAAACGCCTGTGTCTTCATCTTTGTATGTTCTGAAATATGAAGAATTCTTAGCATTTTCTTGGGCACTGTTTTCAAATTCAATCCATCTGCCAATTACAGATTTTAAGTGTTGGTCTATTTCATTTAAAGACTCTGGACCTTTATATAACGTTTTTACACAAACAGCGGTTACGGCAAATCGCCCATAACGTATTGCTTGCCCATATGCAGAAGTACCAAAGCGATCATTTACATCTTCTCTCAATGACTTTTCAAGGTTATTAATGCTTTGATAAATATTAAATGCATAAAAATATTCTGTAACTCTTTCTGAATCATTGAGATATTTCGTAAAGTTTGACTCTTGAAAAAGAAACTTTCCACTAGACCTCCTAGCTACAGCTGGATGCATGTCACAGCAAATGGCTAATCTTAATAATAGCTCTCTATCAATGATTTGATTTCGTGAGATATATTTATCTTTAATACCATCAGCAAATTCACCTTTTTTACGTTCATAATAATAACCAAACTTATGAAACAATAGTTCCTGCAAATCAATCTGAATTTTATCATTTGAACGCCGATCAGCATCAGACACTTCATTTTGTCTATTTGTGGCTTTAGAGATACTTTCAATTAGCGAACGTTTTTTCGTTTCGCTATTTGCCGAGTGCTCGCCAAATGTAATAATTTTAAGTAATACTTCTTTGTTCTCAAAAATATCTCCATTTTCAGCCCCTTTTTGAATTTCTTCATATATACGGCTTAACGTAAAAGCCGTTTGCCCACCATTTATTATTTGAGGGTTAGAGATCACTATTTGGGCTTTATCTTTTTGACCTATTCTTTCATTAACAGACGTTTCATCAGAAAGCATCGTTATCCCATTATTAAAAAGGGCAAATTCATTGGTACTTTTTTGAGTTATAGTATTGTGAATTTCTTTATTCACAGACTTAGCTTTCATTTCAAGAAAGCAACGAGGATTATATTTTAAGATTGAGTTCTTGTATGTGTATAAAACCCTACCAATTTCCTCTGTTGGAACAAACACAACGGTAATATCACAATCTTTAAATTCAGTTTCAACGTTATAACTGATTCTTGCGCTGGAAGAGTTTTTATTTGTTAAGTTTAGTGATATCGATAACAGATTATTATTATAATAAGTTCCCGTGATTACAGGAAATAATAAGTCTTTGTAAACTTTCTCGTTATCAAAAATATAAGCTGGAAATCCATTAGTTAGTCTTCTGATTTGACTGGGCTTGAGGGATTTCAAATTTGCAAGAATTATAACTTTATAATTATACCTCCCAATATCATCTACTTGAGATAGCTCTCTAAGAAGTTGCTTTATTTTTCCATTATATTCATTGCCATCCTCGTCATGTGTTTCGCCATCGACGATTCTATCTATATCCATTTTTAGCAATTCATCAGGAGAGATTTCTTTACTTTCGAAATTATCTTTATTGGTTCTAAATTTTGATTGAATGAAATAAATGTTTTTAGATTCAGTATCAATATAGTACGCATCAATTCCAGCATCATAGCCTTTATCTGTAATTAATTTCTCCCTTGATTTGAAATCTAAAATACCAAAGGTAACTTCTAAATAAAGGTGTATTAATGCTCTTCCACGAGCTTGGTTTATTTTTTCCAAATCGTCTTGATTAGGTCTATAACTTTTGAATTCCTTTGGAGATTCAAACCTAACCTGATCTAAGATATTTACTAAATTCTCATACTTTGTCATACACCTTCCTCTAGATATGACGACCAAACTTGATGTGAAACTAACAATTTAATATCGAGCGATTGGGTCGTTTTTCTACCGCAACCTGTCTCGTTTTAGTCCTTAGACCATTGATAGCAAATTTAGGAAGTACTTACCAGCATTGAAGTTACGTTACATTGCTCTAAACGTGGATAAGAAAAAAACGACCCATTGGGTCGTTTTCTTGACTATAGGAGAAACACAACAACACTGTACATATGTACAGCCATTTATTGGAGCTAGCTCAATGAGAACTCGTTCACCATTTTTAAACCACATCGCCGAGTTAATGTTGACCAAGCAATATTCACTCAGAACCGTTGATACATATCTTAAGTGGATTTCTTCCTATATTCATTATCATGATAAACGTCACCCAGCTTCAATGGGCAATAACGAGGTTGTCGAATATCTCGACTACCTTGTACTTAAACGGAATGTGTCGCCTAAAACACAAGCGACAGCGTTAAATGCGTTATCTTTTTTGTATAAGCAAATAATTAAACAGGAATTGTGTCCGAATCTAACGTTTGTTAGAAGCAAGCGCCAATCTAAGTTACCAATTGTTATGACCCCCTAGGAGGTTCAACTCCTCATGTCGTTTTTAAGTAAACGATATTATTTAATTTCAGGTTTAATGTATGGTAGCGGCTTACGTGTAATGGAAGCTGTTCAACTACGAGTTCAGGATATTGACTTTGACTACAAGTGCATTCGGATCTGGAATGGTAAAGGGAATAAACATCGGGTGGTTACACTCGCCACAGAACTTATACCTTTGCTAAGAAATCAAATAGCTCAGGCTGATGAATACTTAAAATTAGATTCCCAGAATGAACAATACGCTGGTGTATGGATGCCAAAGGCACTAGCAAGAAAATATCCTAGCGCCAATAAGTCAATTGCTTGGCAGTATCTATTTCCCTCAAATAAGTTAAGTGCTGATCCTGAAACTGGCGAGATTCGCCGACATCATTTTCATCAAACAGGTGTACGTAAAGCGGTTAAAGAGGCCGCCAAAAAAGCACAAATAATAAAACCTATAACGCCCCACACTTTTAGACATTCATTTGCTACTCATTTACTACAAAGTGGTGCAGATATTAGAACCGTGCAAGCTCAACTGGGTCATTCCGATGTGAAGACAACGCAAATATATACGCATGTTTTACAGCAAGGCGCAAACGGTGTTGTTAGTCCTTTGAGCAAAATTTTCTAGCTTGTTTTGGGGCAGGTAACGGCTGTTAGTGATAACATTGCCAATCTAAATATTCGAACACTATTTATAGGAAAGCTCCTAACCTAACTCAATACAGGTAGATATACCTCAGATTACCTTTTGAACAAAAGAAAATCCCCTTTATTTTCAGGTTTTTATAATGTCTAGCCCTGCCTTTTCGGCAGTTAAAAATAACATGTTGTGATTGATTACTTCCTGGCCTAATTTCAGCTGCCTACTCGGCAGTTCACATAGTCGTATTTAAAGCCAAGAGGCTGAGCCTCGAACGCGACAATCACTGGGGAATATTCGAAGTGGAAACAAGCACCGAACTCTAATGCCGACTCTAAGAGACAGGTCGCCTTGATCTTTTGACTGGCGAATTTAAAAAGGGTTTTAACTCTAGAGTACTTGGTTTTGCGTCAGTAATAGCTGCTTTCTAGCGCACTGACTAAAAATTGGCTATGACAACTTATTGTTCAAATTTATGTCAACTTTAACTTCAAATTTGTCAACTTATACTTCAAACAACAAGGGGGAAATTTGGGTGGCAGCCTTACCAGCCACATCTCGGCACACACGTCACACGCTGTGGCTGCTCCCTTCCGGGCCTGACCAGATTCACCTGCTAGTGTTGCGAGAGGACCAATAAGGCTACCATTGAGGGCCTTCGTTGGGCGCAGGAGGGATTATCGCGACTTTACTACTGGGATTCAAGGAAAATCCTACTATTTACTACCAACTGCCTAGTAACTGACCATTTCGCAGTGATACGCATCACTTTAGCCCTGCTCCACTTTTGTAACTCGCTAACCCATCTTGAGGCAAAAACCTTTCACTTACACATTTTGGAAACAAAAGTGTACAAATTTTAACCTTGATTACGTTTTAACACATTAAATTACCCGTCAAGGCATTGAGTAATCTGGATAAATTTAATATTTATTTAATTTTAAATTAATAATTTTTACTTTTATTTTACATTAGTACCCATTTTGACTAGATTAGAATCGCTCGCTTTGGAGAAGTTTGCAGGATCAAACGAGTATTAGCGGTGCTCAGCACCACCCATTCGGGAAAACTAATCGGGAGCAAACAATGAATAAACCTCAAGGATTTATGCTATCAACCTTATCAATAGCCGTGTCACTGGCAGCAATTTTGCCCGCAACGAGTATTGCGGCGCAAAAAACCTACCTAAGTGAACAAAATCAAATTAAAGATATTATGATGGCAAAGTCGACTGCCGTTTCAGCCTCCCCCGCTGCAACGGTACTCGGCCTTGATACTCAGGATGGTATCAGCGTTGTAAAGCAGTACAACAGTCAAAACGGCGATAAAACGTTTCGCTATCAGCAAATGCACAGAGGCATTCCTGTTATCGGCGATCATGCCATTCTAACTTACAACAAAGATGATCAGCTTATTCGTGCCCATGGCGCCGTGGTCAATAACATCGCTGCCGACGTCCCCTCGGTAAACGCCAAGGTGAGTAAGAAACAAGTAGGCAAACTAGTGCGCGCCATGCATCGTAAAATGCATCAAGGCAAAGCAGCGCCTGCCATCGAGAATGAGCAGTCTCGCTTAGTCATTTGGTTAGACGATGCGAACAAAGCGCACCTTGCTTATGAGGTGACCTACAACAGTTATGGTGATACCCCGTCGCGTCCCTACATGATTATCGACGCCAAAAGCGGTAATGTAATGCATCAGTTCGACAATTTACAGCATGCTGATGCCACCGGCCCAGGCGGCAACCAGAAAACCGGACAATACAATTACGGAACCGACTACGGCTATTTGGATGTGAGCCAATCTGGCAGCACTTGTACCATGGAAAACGCCAATGTGCGCACCATTAACCTCAATAATGGTACTAGCGGCTCAACAGCGTACAGCTTTACTTGCCCAGAAAATACCTACCAGCAAGTAAATGGCGCCTATTCACCTCTAAATGATGCCCATTACTTTGGCAACGTAGTGTTTAACATGTACAACGACTGGGTTGGTACTGCGCCATTGTCATTCCAGTTACGTATGCGCGTGCACTATGGCAATAACTATGAAAATGCGTTTTGGGATGGCCAAGCGATGACCTTCGGTGACGGCGCCACAACCTTTTACCCATTAGTCAGCCTCGATGTGTCTGCACACGAAGTCAGCCACGGCTTTACCGAGCAAAACTCCGGATTGGTTTATTCTGGTAAATCAGGCGGCTTAAATGAAGCGTTCTCCGATATGGCCGGTGAAGCTGCGGAAGCTTACATGCTGGGTAGTAATGATTGGCTCGTCGGTGAGCAAATCTTCAAAGGTAATGGTGCGTTACGTTACATGGCTAATCCTCCACAAGACGGCCGCTCCATTGGTAATCAATCAGATTACTACTCAGGCATGGATGTGCATTACAGTTCAGGGGTGTACAACAAGGCCTTCTATTTGTTGGCAACCACCAGCGGCTGGGATACACAAAAGGCCTTTAAGACCATGGCACGTGCTAACCAGCTTTATTGGACAGCGAGTACTAACTGGGACTTAGCAGGTAACGGTGTGATGGACGCCGCGTGCGATCTTGGTTATGAGCCGAATGATGTTAAAGCAGCCCTCGCGGCCGTAGGGGTAACATCAAGCCTAAGCGCGGGTAGTGATTGTGGTTCGACTCCGCCAGTACCTGATGAAGAAATCACCAACGGCGTGCCACGTACAGGTATTTCCGGTGCGGCGAAAGAGCAAATGTTCTTCGTTATGAATGTGCCCGCAGGTGCTACGAACCTCACCTTTAACACCTCAGGTGGTTCAGGTGATGCTGATTTATACGTGAAATACGGTTCACGTCCAACGCTTAACGATTACGATTGTAACAGCACGTCATCAACCAGTACTGAGTCATGTGCAATTAGTCCTGTTCAAGGCGGTGAGTACTATGTCATGGTCGAAGCGTGGAACCAAATCAGTAATGTGACCTTAGAAGGTAACTATGACGATGGTAGCACGGGGCCAACGCCGATCGATCGCACCGAGAGCAACATCAGTGTTAACCAAGGCGGCTGGGCTCGTTTTAGCCAAGACATTGGCAGTGGCTACAGCAACCTCACGGTAACCATTAGCGGTGGTAGCGGCGATGCCGATCTGTATGTCAACTTTGGCTCGCAATCAACCACCAGCGACTGGGATTGTCGTCCATATCGCAATGGCAACTCAGAAACCTGTACCTTTAGCAATCCGCAAGCAGGTACATGGCATATGGATTTACGTGGCTACAGCGCAGCAAGTGGTGTCACCCTATCCATCCAAGCAGACTAAATCATTCTCCCTGAGTAGGGGCCAGCTACTGGCCCCTTTTTCGTTTAAGGACCCATCTTATGAAATATTCTTACCTCGCCATCGGTGCGGCGCTTGCTTGCGCTACGAACAGCGCCTTAGCGGCACCGGAAAAGGCATGGATCACGGTCGAGGCCCATGCCATGGCGCACTATCAAAAACAGCAAAAAACACAGTGGCAAAGCGCTGCAACGCAATCAATCGCTGGCACAGCAGTTGATGTTATCGCTATAGATCCTAAGCATATACATCGGCTAAGCGATTTTATGCACCATGAGTACAAACGCTGTGGCGGCTTTATTTATCATGAATCTGAGCAAGCGGCGAAAGCCTACTTGCAACAGGCCCAAGTCAATAACACGCAAACAGTTGCCACTGTTAATTACAGCATCGATAACCCCGCTGCAGCCCAGGCGCTGCTGGCTGAGCTAAGCACCACTCGTCTAGATAACACCGTAAGTACCCTAGCAGCATTTCATAACCGTTATTATTCACAACAAAGCGGTGTCGATGCAGCAGATTGGTTACGCACCCACTGGCAACAAATCGCCAGTAGTCGCAGCGACATCACCGTGCAAAGTTACAACCATAGCTGGGCTCAAGATTCGGTGGTGGTGACAATCGCCGGACAAGAGTTAAGTGATGAAGTGGTGATCATTGGCGGTCACTTAGACTCGATTAACCAATCATCACCCAGCCAAGGTCGTGCACCGGGAGCTGATGATAATGCCAGCGGCATAGCAGTATTAACCGAAACGCTGCGAGCGGTCGTCGACAGTAACTTTAAGCCTAAACGCACCATCAAAATTATGGGCTTTGCGGCTGAAGAAGTGGGACTCAGAGGCTCCGGCGCTATAGCTAGCGATTACAAAAGCCAAGGCATCAATGTGGTGGGCATGGCGCAGTTTGATATGACCGGTAATAACGGCTCAGCCGAAGATATTGTATTGATGACCGACTATACCAATAGCGGCCAGAATCAATTTATGGCAAACCTTGCCAGCACTTATCTTAGTGACCTGGTTATTGGCTATGATCAATGTGGTTACGGATGCTCGGATCATGCCTCTTGGCATAACCAAGGCTTTGCCGCCTCGATGCCGTTTGAATCAAAAATGAGTGATATCAACTACCGAATTCACACCAGTAGTGACGACCAGTTTGATGCCAGTCATGCCATCAATTTTGCACGCTTAGCCAGTGTTTATCTCGCTGAGCTTGCGAAAAGCGCTGGCTCTGCGCCGCCACCACCGAGTGATAACGAGCTCACTAATGGTGTGGTTGAGTCTGGCCTTAGCGCTGGTGCTAAGGAACAGCTGCTTTACACCATGGATGTACCCAGCGATGCCACTGATCTTAACTTTAATACCTATGGCGGCAGCGGTGATGCTGATTTATACGTGCAATTTGGCACGCCACCGACACTCAGTAGCTATGATTGCAAAAGTACCACAGCATCAAGCACCGAAAGCTGTAGCTTTAGCGCGCCACAAACAGGGACTTACTACGTGATGGTTGAGGCCTGGAATGCCATTTCCGGTGTCAATCTGGTCGGTGAGTATCAATCAGGTTCAACCGGTCCAACTCCCATTAATCGTAGCGAAGGGCCTATTTCGGTCGCGTCTTCTCAATGGCAACGCTTTGAGCAGCCTCTTACTAGCGGCTATTCGCAATTACAGGTGAGTATATCCGGCGGTAGCGGCGATGCCGATCTGTATTTAAACCTTGGCTCACCGTCGAGTCAGTCGCAATGGCAATGCCGTCCATACAAAAATGGTAACAATGAAACCTGTACCATTAGCAACCCGCAAAGTGGAACTTGGTACATTGATTTGTACGGCTATAATAGCGCCACGGGTGTAAATTTATCGATCACCGCCAATTAGTAATAACAAAGGGGCCCGATGGCCTCTTTTTTAACGAAAGTTGAATTAATCCAATTCTGCGCGCAGCTTCTTCAATACCGCTTTTACCTTCTCAACATTCTCTGGCCCCATGCGTAATAGCTGCTTCTGAGCGGGAGGTAAATTCTCCCATTCGGAATAAGCGTACTTGTAGGTGACTGAATCTCGTAATAAGGGTACCTGAGTAGTCATTTCGGGTGTCTCTAAAAGCAAGTCAATCGACTGCTTTAAGCGTGCCTCAAAACTACTGTTAGGGTCGCCAACTTCACCATAGGCCTGTTCAATCAGTGGTTCATATTGTTCATACAGTGCCACCAACTGATCGGTATTCATCGAGGTCAAAATACCAACATAGGGGTCATAGCGCTCAAAGCTCTGCGGATCCATCGTCAGCACATCGCCTTCTTCCACAGTGAAAGGCTGCTCGAGTTTTTCCACTGGCGAGTGGTTTGTGGCCACACGCCCCTCGGCAAGATTATTGACAAACACCACAGTGCGGCGGATCAAGTCGTCATTGACCAGCAAATTAGCGCTAGATTGAGCCAGCGATTGTTGCAAGCTGGCGCTGACCATCTCATCGCTATCGTCCAAGGCCGGCAACTCGGGTTGCGGCTCGGGCTGTTCGTCTTCACGAGACTGTGGGCGCTGTTGCTGCTCATCGGGGTTGCTCACGTCTGTGGTTGTCGGCGCGGCTTGGGGTTTACTTTCAGGCTCGGGCTCTGCAACAGGCTGAGGTTTGTCTTCCACTGGCAACTGCGCAGGCTCAGGGGTGGCCTCAAGTGGCAAAGGCTGTTGAGATTGTTTACTGACGACAAAAATTACCACCACAGCCAACACCACTAACACCACCAATGCTAGGATGATGTTGTTACGGCTGGGACCGCGTTTACTCTCATGTTCGGTAGGTTGTTCACTCATAAAGGCTCCGTTATGAAAAAGTCAAAATCGTCAATCTTCAAAAATTAATCTGCCCTAATTGCTGCGAGCATACTCGCCGTTGAGCATATCTTTTTATTTTAGAATCTTTTACATTAACACTATGTGTCCATTTAAGTGCAAATACAATGCGAAAGCAAACTAATTGCGGTCGCGCTGGAACAGCGTTGCTACTGAGCGGCGGCGGCGCGCGAGCCGCTTATCAAGTAGGTGTCCTCAAAGCGCTAACACAAAGCCTTCCAAGAACGGCGCCACTGCCATTTAAAGTGATCACCGGCACCTCTGCCGGAGCAATTAACTCTGTGGCGCTTGGATGTTGGGCTTCGTGTGCTCATTTGGCGAGCCGCAAGCTTGAGCAAGTCTGGGGACAGTTTCACACCAGCGATGTTTATCGCAGTGATTTTGCGCATGTATTTGGCCACCTTATAAAAAACATTTTATCGAGCTTTCGCTCTGGGCACGCCAATCATGCCCCAGCGAGCTTATTCAACAATGCCCCTCTGCGGCAATTATTAGCCGAAGTGCTGCCTATGGAGCGTATCGACCGTAACATTCACCGTGGTGTGCTCGATGCGTTAGCAGTCACTGCGTCCAACTACAGTACCGGCGACTCCGTTACCTTCTACCAAAGCAATGAGGCCAAACCCTGGCGGCGGGCCAAACGTCAGGGTGTCAAAGCTCGCATCCATTTAGAACACCTGATGGCCTCCAGTGCTATTCCCGTGGTCTTTCCCAGCGTAAAGATTCGACACCAATACTATGGTGATGGTTCCATTCACCAGATGTCTCCCCTGTCCAGCGCCATTCATCTTGGTGCCGAGCGCATCTTTGTTATCGGTGTTGAACAACCCAAAGAGGAACATCGTAAATATGCGCCGCACTACCCGGGCATTTCGCATATCGCGGGGCATCTGTTGGACAGCGTGTTTGCTGACACACTGCATGGTGACTTAGAGCGCCTTGAGCGCATTAACCGTACGGTGGGGTTGTTGAGCGCGAAAGATAAACATCGTGAGCTCAAGCATATCGATACAATGGTGATCAACCCATCACATAACTTTAATGCCATTAGTAGCGAGTATTACGATGACATGCCGCTGGCCATTCGCACCCTACTACGTGGTATCGGCGTAAAACGCTACAGTGAGTCAAGCTTGCCGAGCTACTTGTTGTTTGAACGCCGTTATACACAACACTTGATGGAGCTGGGTTATCAGGACGGGCTGGCGCAACTGGGGCAACTGCGCGCGTTTTTGTGTCTCGATTAACTGCCGCCATTGAGTAAAAAGCGCTCGCAACGCTCCACTCGCCGTGGTTTGCCCTTTAACACCAATACGTCATGCCCCTGTAGACTGGTTTCAATACTGGGCGCTTCTATCTCACGTCCTTGACGGCGCAGCGCGGCAATACTCACACGCCGTGCTTGCAGGTTGAGCTCGGCGATGGTTTTACCCACGGCATAGGCGTTATCTGCCAAGGCAAATACATGCAAGTACTCTAAACGCTCGGTGTTTTCATCGCGGTGTGGCGCCTCATCACTAATATAATAACTGTGCAATAAGGAGTAACGGTTTTCTCGCTCTTGGCTAACCCGACGAATAATACGCTTCATCGGCACCCCACTCATAAATAGCACATGAGACGACAACATCAGGCTGGCTTCTAACGACTCAGGCACGACCTCTGACACGCCACTTTCTTTTAACTCATCAAGGTGGGCATCATCGGGCATGCGCGCGAGGATATTCACCTGCGGCGCGACTTGTTTCACTACCTCGGCGACCATTTGTACCTTGCTAAGATCAGTGAAGGTAATCACCACCAAACGCGCCTGTGCCGTTCCTGCGCGTTCAAGAATGCTTTTTTGCGTGACATCGCCAAACATCGCATGGTAACCGGAATTTCTTCCTTGTTGCACGAGGTAAGGGTCCAGTTCAATGGCAACAAAAGGCAACGCCTCACTGGAAAGAAAACGCCCGATATTTTGTCCAACTCGCCCGTAGCCACAAATTATCACATGCTCACTGAGGCTTTCATCTACACACTCAATGCGCTCGGGGGCTTCAGTACTGGCGCGAAAAAGATGATGTACCCACTTAGGCGAGTGCTCTATTAAATACGGAGTAATGGCCATGGAAAATACCCCTAAGGCGATGAGAAACGACGCCAACTCACCGGCAAAAATTCCCTGGTTCCCAGCTAAAGCCACCAACACAAAGCCAAATTCCCCCATTTGACAGAGCATCAGGCCTGCACTTAAAGCATCGCTTTTGCGCTCTCCCATCAGTTGCGCAATGCCAGCCAGTAACACCAGTTTACTGAGCATCAATACCGCTAACGCGGCGAAAATAATATGCGCATGCGTTAATACATAGGCTAGGTCTAACTGCATCCCCACAGTGACAAAAAAGAGCCCCATAAGGATGTCCCGGAACGGCCGAATATCACTCTCTAATTGGTGACGGTACTGGCTTTCACCCAACATCATTCCTGCTAAAAAAGCCCCTAACGCCATGGATAACCCGAACCAGTAAGTCAGCCCACCGGCAAATAATGTCACCAGTAAAGTGGTTAATACAAACAGCTCTTCATTACGCATTCGCGCCACTTCATTGAAGATCCGTGGCAAACACCATTTGCCGATGGCCCACAGCAAGGTGCACACAACGGCTCCTTTGGCCAAAGCCATTGCCAAACTATAGGTTAATGATTGCTCAGTATCACTGGCCAGTAACGGGATGGTAATAAGCAGCGGTACCACGGCTAAATCTTGAAACAGCAACACCCCAACTGCGAGTTGACCGCGCCGTTTCTGCAGCTGCCCGGTGTCCTTCAAGCATTTAACCACCACCGCCGTGGAGGACAACGCCATGAGCGTCGCGATGGCAAACGCGCTCAACGCGTCAAACGAAAAACCCCACAACAACAAGAAAAACACCGCAGAAGTGAGCACCACTTGCAGTAAGCCAACACCAAATACGATGTTACGCATGGCAATCAAGCGTGGCAGGGAGAATTCTAGGCCCAAACTGAATAATAAAAAGACAATGCCAAGCTCAGCAATACCATGCATTTCATGGCCATTGGCAAGCCAGGCAAATCCATGCGGTCCGGCCAACAGCCCTGTGGCTAAATACGCTAAGATAGGCGGCAATCCAAGGCGTTTAAACATCCACACTAAGATCACCGCACTGAGTAATAGACCCATCAATTCAATAAACAGCTGTTGCATGGCACTCCTTTGGCGTCAAAGACCTGACTCTGGGCTAATACTTTACCATTAACTATAGCAAGGGCTTGTTTTATATCCAGTTTAAAAATCTGGCATGTTTTTCGCTTATAAACACTACGAATTTAGTCTGGGAGTGCAATAGATGGATAATGTCCACATTTTGACTTATGCCAATACACAATCAAGCCATGATCAGCAGCAAGCGGCATCGTTTTGCCGCCCGCAATCTGCGGTCAATGTCGTGGCGTTAACCCAGCAACTTCAGCGTAGTCTGGAGGTGGTGGTGTTGCTTGATACGTTCGCGCAATTTGTGGCGCCTTATGCCAGTTTTGATGGCCTGCAATTACACAGTAGTTTGGGCGTCAGTGAAATGAGCAACAGCCGCAACACCAGTGTCGCCAATCGCTTCGATATTGACGTTGAACAAGAGCATCTCGGGCAACTGGTGTATTACAGCCACAGCCCGTTTAGCGATCAGCTATGTACGCAGCTAAAACAATGGCACCAAATACTCAGCTATCCACTGCGCAATGCCCTCACTTACAATCGAGTGTTACGCCTAGCCACGCGCGACCCATTAACGGGGCTCAATAATCGCAGCGACTTCAATATTGGCATGGAAAAGAAGCTTGAGGTTTGCCGCCGTCAGAACCGTCCTTTCAGCTTGATGTTATTGGATTTAGATAACTTTAAGCAGGTTAACGACCAACAGGGCCACCAAGTGGGCGATGAAACGCTACAAGAGTTTGCCATGATTTTAAAAAGCTCTGTACGCGGTACCGACTCAGTCTTTCGTTTTGGCGGCGATGAGTTCGCGGTGCTGATTGACGATGACGACTTTGATACCAATCGTGTGGTCGCCGAGCGGGTGCAAAAGGCAGTGCATGCCAATGCGTTGATGTCTCGTCATGGTGTGACAAGCAGTATTGGTTATGCCTTGGCTGAGGCCAAAGACTCTAGTATGAGTTTATTTGCTCGCGCCGACAAAGCCTTATATCAAGCGAAGAACTTAGGCCGCGATACCCATTATGGTGAGGCTAACAGTCACGATTTAGAGCGCACTAACTTAAACACACACAATAGCAGCCAAAACCCAGAGAAAAATGCCAAAATCAGCTGAAACAAGGATGTAAAGCTGGGTATATCAATGGCAATAACACTCACCAGCGGTGCCAGTACCCCGAGCACGAAAAACATGCCGCCCTTGCCTAGCCAGTAAGCGAGTAACAAAGCGCCGCATAACACGCCACTGAGCCCTGCATATGCCAATACATTGACATGTAATGTGCTCAGCAGCAGCGCCACCACTAATAACGTGAAGGTAACGGCTAGTGCCGCCGGGGCTTTGTTGACTAAAGATAAACCTACTTGGGGCGTTCGCTGCACTGCCATTGCACTCCGTTTTTGCTGAAATAATCATAATTATAGAAATAGCCAACCACGGCCACCAAGACATCATCGTAGTATATAAGCGGCACGTGTTGACGCTGCCACGGAGGCACTTGCAGGGCTTTGAACCACTGTGAC
The DNA here is from genome assembly GCF_004208955.1 of Pseudoalteromonas sp. CO325X. NCBI lineage: Bacteria > Pseudomonadati > Pseudomonadota > Gammaproteobacteria > Alteromonadales > Pseudoalteromonadaceae > Pseudoalteromonas > Pseudoalteromonas sp. CO325X. The sequence goes on along the minus strand of NZ_SGPG01000036.1, from coordinate 74,288 downwards.
AACTTCTTAGAATGCGCTTTATTATGAGGACGAATCACGCTACTTAGCTGCCCAAAGCGCACGCTCAATTGCTCTGCTCCCTCTAGAGGGCGCACTCCTTCGCCTGCTTGAGCGCTTAGTACGGTGCCATCACTCAACGTCACTCTCGTACAATCAGTGCTTAAACGCTGCGCTTCCAAGCTCGGTTGCTCCGTGCACAAATAAGCATGGTCTTGATATCGGCGTAATACACATGAAGAGCCGTGCAAACGCTTCAATACCACTTGCATCTGGCTGTCAGCGCGAGCGCACGATAACTGCTGAGCTAAGTCCTGTAGTTGCTTTTCACTGGGCATCACCACATCATGGCTGTATAGCCAATAACGTAACGCATTGTGGTAGCGCGCGTCGCTGAGCTTACGTAGTGATGTTAGATTAAGTGAGTTCTGGCCATGGGCGTTAGCAATATCATCGTGCGCAATCTCATCCAACAACCGTTGCTGGCGTTGTATGATTGCCATACTCTGCGCCACCTTTTTATAAAAACCGTTAAAACGCGCACTGAGCAGCGGTAATGCTTGATTGCGTAAGAAATTACGATCAAAGCCGTTATCATCGTTTGATTCATCATGAATGTGAAGCAGGCCCTGACGCTCTGCATACTCGTTAAGCTCGGCGCGAGAAAAACCAAGCAGTGGCCTTAGTAGCGGCCGTTGATGCCAATAGCTCAACGCCTGCATGCCACCCAGCCCTTTCAACCCTGCACCACGTTTAAGGCGTAAAAAGAAGGTTTCCACTTGGTCGTCGCGGTGCTGACCCAGCAGCAACACATAGCCCGCTGGCGCACAGCTATCAAGTGCTTGATATCGCTCTTGCCGAGCTTTATCTTCAATACCACGACGCGTTTGTGTGCCAATGTGGACACGTTCGGCGAAAAACGTTATCTCACGCTGCTCACACTGCTGAGCACAGAAGTCTAACCACTGATCGGCATCAGCACTCAAGTTATGATGAACGTGAATAGCACACAGCGCTAGGTTTTCACGCTGAGCATAACGCCAAGCCAACTCTAAAAGCACCATAGAATCGAGGCCGCCGCTTAGGGCCACCGCCAACCCTTTTGTATCTGGCGCACATTTTAGTAAAGCATCAAGCTCTGAAGAAAAGGTATCTTGCATAGGTAGGCAATAAAAAGGCCGACAAATATCGGCCTTACTCGCGATGGCTTAACAGTAACCAAAGCTCATTAAGCGCTGATAGCGAGCATCAAGCATCTCGTCAACGCTATGTTCACGCAGCTCGGCTAAATCGCGCTTAAGCTGTGCTTTAAGGCTTTTCGCCATGGCATCGTAGTTACGATGAGCGCCGCCTAAAGGCTCTTCAATGACGGTATTGATGAGATCAAGCTCTTTCACTCGCTGCGCGGTCACACCCATGGCTTCGGCTGCCAAGGGCGCTTTTTCTGCACTTTTCCATAGAATCGATGCACAACCTTCAGGGGAGATCACTGAGTAGGTGCTGTATTGCAACATGTTCACTCGGTCGCCAACACCAATGGCTAATGCACCACCAGAGCCACCTTCACCTATCACGGTACATACCGTTGGCACTTTTAATGCCGCCATGACCTTCAAATTACGAGCAATTGCTTCACTTTGGCCGCGCTCCTCGGCACCCACACCCGGATAGGCTCCAGGGGTGTCGATAAAGGTGAATATAGGCATTTTAAAACGTTCGGCCATTTCCATTAGGCGCAGCGCTTTGCGATACCCTTCCGGTTTCGGCATGCCAAAATTGCGCTTGATTTTTTCTGCCGTATCACGGCCCTTCTGCTGGCCGATCACCATCACCGGTTCACCGTCTAAACGGGCTACACCACCGAGAATAGCAGGGTCGTTAGCGAAGGCACGATCGCCTGCTAGTTCATCAAATTCGGTAAAAATACGTTCAATGTAGTCGCGCGTATAAGGACGCAAAGGGTGACGCGCTAACTGCGAAACTTGCCATGCGCCTAACTCAGAGAAAATCTTTTCAGTTAGTTCGACATTTTTCTCTTTTAAACGGCTGACTTCTTCTTCCAGCCCTAAATCTAGTTCGCCAGCACGACTCACTGTGCGTAACTCTTCAATCTTCGCTTCCAATTCGGCAATTGGCAGTTCGAAATCCAAATAATTGAGACTCATGCTCTAATTAACCCACTTAATTAAATTCTAATTCGATATCTTGCGCCGTCAGTAAGGATAACTTATGAATCAAATCATCCGCTGGCGTCACACACCATTGTGTTCCTAGTTCTAGCTCGGCTAAGGCGTCCGGCCGGCGATAAACGACTTTTATCGGACATGTACCGAACTTATATGGTTCCAGCACTTTCTCTAACTTTTCGAAGAAGTTAGCATCAATTTGCGCCATATCTACCGTCATTTTCATCGCTTTAATGCGCTTTTCACGGGCCTCAGCGAGTGTACACACGTCTCTGGCGGTCATTGTAATGCCGCCAGAGAAGTTATCAAAGCTGACCTGTCCGGTTATAACCAAGATATTGTTGATTTGTAGCAATTCTTGGAAAGTTTCGAACTGTTCTGGGAATAAGCGTACATCAATTCGCGCACTCTTGTCATCTAAGGTCAGCAATCCCCAACGTTTATTCTTTTTATTGACCAAGGTGCGTGCATTTATCACCAGTCCGGCCGCTGTGGTTTGCACATCACGCTCTGTGGGCACTAAATCCACCAACTTGCCGCTGGTGTAATGTTTAAGCTCGCTGCGATATTGGTTAATGGGGTGGCCAGTTAAAAACAGCCCGAGCGTTTCGCGCTCGCCATCCAACCATTGGTTATCGGTAAAATAAGGCACCCGCTTAAAGGCTTGTTTGACTTCCTCGGGTTCGGTAGCCAAGAGCCCAAACATATCGCCTTGGCCTAATTGCTCGGCCTTGTTGTGCTGCTCGGCTGATTTAATCGCTTCGGGCAGTGAGGCCATTAAAATAGCACGTCCACCTTGTACTTGGTCTGGGCCAAGTTTATCCATGGCACCCGACATAATGAGCTTTTCAATCACCCGTTTATTCAGGCGTTTTAAATCCACCCGTGCACAAAAATCAAAGAGATCTTTAAACGGACCATCCTGCTCACGAGCACTGAGAATGGCTTCAACGGGCCCTTCACCCACGCCTTTGATGGCGCCGATACCGTACACAATCTCACCTTGGCGATTCACCGTAAACTTGTAGAGACCGGCATTAACATCCGGTGGCAACAAGGCGAGCTTCATATTCTCGCACTCATCAACCAAGGTCACGATTTTATCAGTGTTATCCATATCCGCCGACATCACCGCCGCCATAAATTCAGCGGGGTAATGGGTTTTCATCCACAGGGTTTGGTAAGACACCAAGGCGTAGGCAGCAGAGTGCGATTTGTTAAATCCGTACCCAGCGAATTTTTCCACCAAGTCAAAGATTTTCATCGCCAGTTCGCTGTCAATTCCCTGACTTTGCGCCCCTTCGGCAAAGGTTGAACGCTGCTTCGCCATCTCTTCTGGCTTTTTCTTACCCATGGCTCGACGTAGCAAATCTGCGCCACCGAGTGAGTAGCCGGCGAGTACCTGAGCAATCTGCATGACCTGCTCCTGATAAAGGATAACCCCATAAGTGGGCTCCAAAATCGGTTTCAAGCTGTCATGCTGATACTGCGAGTCTGGGTAGGAGATTTCTTCGCGTCCGTGCTTACGGTCGATAAAGTTATCAACCATGCCCGATTGCAAGGGACCAGGTCGGAATAAGGCCACCAGGGCTATCATATCCTCAAAGCAGTCCGGCTTCAGGCGGCGGATAAGATCCTTCATCCCGCGCGATTCGAGCTGGAAGACTGCAGTAGTTTCGGCCCGTAATAGCAGGTCGATACTGGCGCGGTCGTTAAGGGGAATGGCATTGATGTCCACCGGCTCCTTGCCTTCACGGGCTAGGCGCTCGTTGGTCATATCCAGTGCCCACTGCAAGATGGTCAAGGTACGTAGACCGAGGAAGTCAAACTTCACTAAGCCGGCGGTTTCAACGTCATTTTTATCGAATTGCGTGACCGGGAACTTGCCTTCCTCATCACAATACAGCGCCGCAAAATCAGTGATGGTGGTCGGCGATATCACCACGCCGCCGGCGTGCTTACCGGCGTTTCGTGTACAGCCTTCAAGAATACGGCACATATCAATGAGATCGCGCACTTCCTCATCGCCGTCGTAGGCCTCTGGCAGTCGCGGCTCAACCTCAAAGGCTTTTTCCAAGGTCATACCCGGGTCGCCAGGCACCAACTTGGAAATACGGTCAACAAACCCGTAGGGATGGCCCAATACCCGCCCTACATCGCGGATCACCGCCTTTGCGGCCATAGTACCAAAGGTAATGATCTGTGATACTGCATCACGACCATATAATTTGGAAACGTGATCAATCACCTCATCCCGTCGGTCCATACAAAAGTCGACATCGAAATCCGGCATTGAGACCCGCTCGGGATTCAAAAAGCGCTCGAATAGTAAATCGAATTGCAGCGGGTCTAAGTCGGTAATTTTCAGGGCATACGCCACCAGTGAACCGGCACCGGAACCACGTCCTGGGCCCACTGGGATATTGTTATCCTTGGACCACTGGATGAATTCCATAACGATTAAGAAGTAACCGGGGAACCCCATCTGGTTAATAACATCGAGCTCGATTTGCAGGCGCTCGTCATATTCGCCGCGACGCTCAGCGCGTACCTGCTCATCGGGAAACAGGAATTGCAACCGCTCTTCTAGACCTTCACGAGAGACTTTAACCAAGAAGTCGTCTATTTTCAGCGAACCGGTGGGGTAATCAGGCAAAAAGTAAGTGCCTAGCTGGACGGTCACGTTACAGCGCTTGGCGATTTCAACGGTATTGGCGAGCGCCTCAGGAATATCACTGAATAGCTCGGCCATTTGCGCCGGGGTTTTTAAATACTGTTCGCTGGAGAAGCGCTTCGGTCGGCGCTTATCCTCTAAGGTGTAGCCGTCATGGATGGCGACACGAATTTCATGGGGCTCGAAATCTTGTTGCTCAAGAAACACCACTTCATTGGTTGCCACCACAGGTAACTGGTGGGCTGTCGCGTGCTCAACGGCCAAATGTAAGTAGCTTTCTTCATCAGCGCGCCCGGTGCGCATTAATTCAAGGTAGAAATTGCCGGCAAAATGTTGGCGGTAAAATTGGCTGATCTCTTCAATCACTCCAACATTGCCTTTAAGCAGCGCCTTGCCCAAGTCACCGTCTTTGCCGCCACTGAGTAAAATTAGCCCCTCACTGTGCTCCGCCAACCACTGACGGTCAACCATAGCACGGTGCATCACATGGCCACGCAAATAGGCTTTAGAAATCAGTAAGGTGAGGTTGTTATAGCCTTCGTTATTCTTTGCCAACACCACCAAACGACAAGGCTCATCGGGAAACTCCGGGCTATTGAGCCAAATATCGGCGCCGACAATGGGTTTTATCCCAGCGCCATGGGCGGCACCATAAAAACGCACCAGACCACACAGGTTCATTTGGTCGGTAATGGCTAAGGCGCTGAGCTGCTGTGCTTGCGCCGCACTGACAATAGGCTTGGTTTTAGCCAAGCCATCAACCATGGAAAAGTCGCTGTGAACGCGCAGATGGACAAATTCAGGTGCGGCCATTATTGCCCCCGCTCGGCGAGTACACGCTGCACCGGTTTAAAGCTCTTGCGGTGAAACTCGGTGGCTCCATGTTCGGCCAATGCCGCAAAATGAGCTTTAGTTGGGTAGCCTTTATGGCCCGCAAAGCCATATTCGGGGAATTGCGCATCCAAGGCTATCATTTCCTCATCCCGTGCCACCTTAGCTAAAATTGAAGCGGCGCTGATTTCAGCCACCAGCGCGTCGCCTTTGACCACGGCTTGTGCAGCCACATCGAGCTGCGGTAGGCGATTACCATCAACAAAGACAAAGTCAGGAGTAATATCAAGCCCCGCCACAGCTCGCGACATGGCAAGCATGGTCGCGTGCAAGATATTGAGCTCATCTATCTCGCTGACACTGGCACGGGCAATACAGTAACTCAATGCCTTTTCTTTTATCTCAGCACTTAAGGCGTTGCGCTTTTTATCGCTCAGCTTTTTTGAATCACTTAGTCCGGCTATCGGTTTATTGGGGTCAAGGATCACCGCTGCGGTCACCACATCCCCCACCAGCGGGCCACGCCCCACTTCATCTACACCGGCAATATACTGAACATCGGGACGATTAATTTGCATCGATAAGCTCCAATACGGCTTTGGCTGCTTGAGCACTGGCATCGCAGCGAATGTTTTTATGGATTTGCGTAAAACGCGCAACCAAGGCTTGATTATCCCCGTATAACTTAGGCTCAAGCGCAGCGCATAAGTTATCGACATTACACTGGTGCTGTAAAAACTCGGGAACCAGCTCCTCGTCAGCCAACAAATTAGGCAACGAGAAGTACTTGATGGTGAAGGTAAACACATGCTGCACCATCCAATAGGTCATGGCTTTGAGCTTGTATCCCACCACCATAGGCTTTTTATACAACATCCCTTCCAGTGAGGCGGTTCCCGACGCCAGTAAAATAGCGTCACTGGCTTGCATCGCTAAGCTCGATTGACCATCAAGTAATAGCGCGTTTAACTTCGGTGCATGTTGTTGTTGCAACGCTAAGAACTGCGCTTTGCGCGCTTCGTTCACCAAGGGCACCACAACTTTTAAGTCTGGATTGGCTTGCTGCAGACGCTCAGCGGTTTGCGCATAGGTGGGTGTCAGTAGCCCCACTTCCGAGCCACGACTACCCGGTAACAGCGCCAACACTTTATCGTCGCTACTGAGCCCCAGTTGCGCCCGCGCATGCTGGTTGCTTTGCTCTACAGCGATATCATCGGCCAAGGTATGACCGACAAAGGTGCATGGTACTTGGTGCTTATCATAAAAGGCTTTCTCAAAAGGCAGCAGCGACAGCACTAAATTAGTGGCTTTGGCGATGTTATGAATACGCTTTTGTCGCCACGCCCACACCGAAGGGCTGACATAATGCACAGTGGTGATCCCCGCTTGCTTCAACGGCAGCTCAACGCGTAAATTAAAATCGGGCGCATCAATACCAATAAATACATCAGGAGGGTTGTCGATAAAGTGCTGCACCAATCCTTTGCGAATCTTTAACAACCTAGGCAAGCGCGAGAGCACCTCAACGAGTCCCATTACCGAAAGCTCTTCCATATCAAACAAGCTTTCACACCCGAGGGCGTTCATGCGGGGACCGCCAATACCGACGAACTGGGCATCAGGGTGGCGTTGTTTAATGGCTTTTATTAGGCCTTCACCAAGAATGTCACCGGACATTTCACCGGCAACGATGCCGATGCGAAGAGGTTGAGTGGCGCTCATATTGGGGACAGATTCCACTTTGGGCTGTTGTTATTAACCGCCTAGTCTACCCTGTTTGCGATGCGCTTAAAACCTCGTTGCTATTAAATGCACAATCCTTCTACGCCCTAGCTTGATGAGCTGGTTGATATTTTTCCTGTGTGCCTTTCTTTTAAATTAGATGTTGCTAATATTGTGTTGACTTCGTAAGCAGTAGTCTGGATACTAACAAAAGTTTCAGTAATTACTGAAACTTCAAACAAGCTTACATTAAGGGGTGTTCCATGATAGATGAATCCTTTGTAGACATTTCCCGTCTACAATTTGCAATCACTGCCTTCTATCACTTTTTGTTCGTGCCGCTCACGTTAGGGATGACATGGATTTTGGTGATAATGGAGTCTGTCTATGTAATGACAGGGCGCGAAATTTACCGTGATATGACGAAATTCTGGGGGAAGTTATTTGGTATTAACTTCGCCTTAGGGGTGGCCACCGGACTGACTATGGAGTTCGAGTTTGGTACCAACTGGTCTTATTATTCTCATTACGTTGGTGATATCTTCGGTGCGCCCCTTGCCATTGAAGGGCTGATGGCGTTTTTCTTAGAGTCCACCTTGGTCGGCATGTTCTTTCTAGGCTGGGATCGGCTCAGTAAAGTGCAGCACTTGGGGGTGACCTTCTTTATGGCGGTGGGCACCAACCTCTCCGCGCTGTGGATTTTAGTCGCCAATGGCTGGATGCAAAACCCTGTGGGTTCAGAGTTTAACTACCTGACCATGCGTATGGAAATGCAAAGCTTTGCCGAATTGGTGTTTAACCCGGTGGCACAGGTTAAGTTTATTCATACCGTCTCTGCCGGCTATGTTGCCGCCTCTATGTTTGTGCTTGGGATCAGTGCCTTTTATATTCTTCGCGGCCGTGATGTTGCTTTTGCTAAACGCTCGTTTTCGGTTGCCTGTAGTTTTGGCTTAGCCTCGGTATTGTGCGTGATTCTGCTCGGTGATGAGTCCGGCTACGAGGTCGGCGAGGTGCAAAAAGTGAAACTCGCGGCGATTGAAGCGGAGTGGGAAACCGAGCCTGCCCCAGCCGCTTTCACGTTATTTGGTTTTCCAGACTCTGAAACACAACAAACCCATGCGGCGGTGAAAATCCCCTATGTTATGGGCATTATTGCTACCCGCTCGCTGGATGAGGAAGTCACCGGCATTAAAGAGTTGCAACAAAACCATGAACAACGTATCCGCAGTGGTATGGTGGCTTATCGCTACTTGGAAAAGCTGCGCAATGGCGAGGAAACACCAGAAAATATTCGTCAATTCAATCAGTACAAAGACGACTTAGGCTACGGCTTACTATTAAAGCGTTATTTGGATGACGTGTATAACGCCGATGAAGCGCAAATCCAAAAAGCGGTGCAAGACTCTATCCCACAAGTTGGGCCACTGTTTTGGGCATTTCGTATTATGGTTGCCTGTGGCATGGTGATGCTGCTGATCTTTGCCGCCGCGTTTTATTACAATGCTAAACGTCAAATCGAGCAAAAACGTTGGCTACTCAAAGCGGCGTTATTTGCCATACCACTGCCCTGGATTGCCATTGAAACAGGATGGTTTGTGGCTGAGTATGGCCGCCAGCCTTGGGCTATTTCCGAGGTATTACCGACCTTTATGGCCACCTCGAGTCTGACCTTTAATGATGTGCTTATCTCCTTAATTGGCTTTATTACCTTTTACACCGTATTGGCCATTATCGAAATCTGGTTAATGTTGCACTTTATTAAGCAGGGGCCAAGCTCACTGCATACAGGGAAGTATTACTTCGAGCGTCAACAGCAACTACAGGAGAGCAAATCATGATATTTGATTATGAAACGCTAAAACTTATCTGGTGGGTGCTTATTGGCGCATTGCTCATTGGCTTTGCCATTACTGACGGCATGGATATGGGCGCTGCTACCTTGTTACCTTTCGTTGCCAAACAGGATGTCGAGCGCCGAGTAGTGATCAACACCGTAGGTGCACACTGGGACGGTAACCAAGTCTGGCTTATTACCGCAGGCGGTGCACTCTTTGCCGCTTGGCCAATGGTGTATGCCGCTGCCTTTTCAGGCTTCTACTTTGCCATGATGCTGGTGTTGTTTGCGCTGTTTTTCCGCCCCTTGGCCTTTGACTATCGCTCTAAACTGGATAACCCAACATGGCGTAACCGCTGGGATTGGGCGCTTTTCTGCGGCAGTTTCATTCCAGCACTGATTTTCGGGGTGGCCTTTGGTAACTTGTTGCAAGGGGTACCTATTCATATCGATAATCTCATGCGGGTGAGCTATCACGGCTCCTTCTTTGGGCTGTTGAATCCTTTTGCACTGCTATGCGGTGTGATCAGTGTGGCCATGCTGGTTGGCCACGGTGGCGTATGGTTACAAATGCGCACCGCTGAGCCCGTAGCTTCACGTAGCGCCCGTTTCGGTCGCATCGCGCTGGTTGTCGCCCTCGCTGGCTTTGCCTTGGCCGGGGCGTGGCTGACGCAAATCGACGGCATGCAGATTGTCACTATGGCCGATACCAATGCCCATGCCGACCCATTAGCAAAAACAGTGACCACTGCGACCGGTCTATGGTTGAACAATTACAGCGAACGTAGTTGGACCTTGGCGTTCCCAATCTTGGCGTTTGCCGGAGGTCTGTTGGCCTTGTTGTGCTCACTTAAGAGTAGACCTGGTTTTGGCTTCATCTGTTCGAGCATCATGTTGTTAGGCATTATTATGACCTTTGGCGCATCTCTGTTCCCGTTCATTATGCCTTCCAGCCATGACGCCAATATGAGCTTAACCATTTGGGACGCCGTTTCCAGCCACATGACTTTGAATATCATGTTTATTGTGGTCGCTATACTGCTCCCCATAGTACTGTCTTACACCACTTGGTGTTATGTGAAGATGTGGCGCCGAGTAAGCAGTGAAGAGATTGAAAACAACACCCATGGCAGCTATTAAGGAGGCATTATGTGGTATTTTACGTGGATTTTAGGAGTATTATTCGCTGTTGCCTTCGGCGTGATCAACGTCATGTGGTATGAAATGGGCCAGCACAATGATTGTGTAGCCGACGATCACAAGGAGCATGATTAATACATGACCCCCCGCCCCAACCGCGCGCAGCAAAACCAGCTGCGCGTTTTTTTAAAAAACTTTTCACGTTCACAAAATGGCGCGATGCTGATAAGCATTTCCTTAGGTATCGTCAATGCCTTACTGATGATAGTGAGCTGTTATTTATTAGCACACATTTGCCATGCAGTGATGTTTGCAGATGAGCACTTAGCGCAACAGCACACCCAGTTAGCCATACTGGCTGGCATAGTGGTACTGCGAGCGCTGTGCAGTGGCGTTAGTCGCTATGTCAGTGAGCGCTGCGCCATTGCTCTAAAACAGCAAATGCGCCATGCACTTTGGCAAGCCATGGTCGCAAAACAGCGCCAAGGTCAGCTTGAACACAGCCCAGCGCAGTTGGTCAATATCCTTAACCAAGGCGTGGAATCACTGCACGATTACTTCGCCAAATACATTCCTGCTGTCGCTTACGCGGGCTTTATCCCTCTCGCTATTATCGCCGTAGTCTTTCCTATCGACTGGCAATCTGGGTTAATCTTTCTTGTTACGGCGCCACTCATTCCTTTTTTCATGATTTTAATCGGTTATAAAGCCGAGGCGCTCAATGAGCAAAACTGGCAGCAGCTACAGCGTCTTGGCCATTATTTTATGGATCGCCTACAAGGCTTAGTGCAGCTGAAGCTATTCAATAACGAGCGCCAGCAAATTGAAAATGTCGCGCTGATGGCCGATAAATTTCGCATCACCACCCTCTCGGTACTGCGTATTGCCTTTATATCCACCTTAGCACTGGAATTTTTGGCGACCATCAGTATCGCCTTAGTGGCTGTGATTATTGGCTTTCGCCTTTACTTTGGCTCGTTAGATTTTGCCACCGGTTTTGTGGTGCTGTTGTTGGCGCCGGAGTTTTATCTGCCGCTGCGCCAGTTAGGTCAGCACTACCATGCCAAGCTCAAAGGCTTAGCCAGTGCCAGCTCAATGCTGTCGCTGCTACAAAAAGCAGACACCGACACTATTAAAGGTGAGCAATTAGCGAACCATACCCCTATCCATACAGTGAGCACCGAGAATCTGTGCTGGCGCTTTGACGACGCCCAGCACGACACCTTACAGCAGCTATCGCTTAAGTTCTGCGGCCCCGGCATGCATGCCATTGTCGGCGCAAGCGGCAGCGGCAAGTCCACATTACTGGATTGCTTGATGGGCCTAAAACCCAGTGTCGCCGGAGCCATTAAAATAAACGACCACGCCTTAAGCACTTTAGACATCCAGCAATATCAACAGCGCATCGCTTGGGTTGCCCAATCGCCGACACTCTTTAGTGGCAGCATCGCCGAAAATGTCGCCTTGGCGCAACCAGAGGCACCACTGGGTGCCATTCGCGCGGTCTGTAAAGACGTTGCCCTGGATGATTACATTATGACCCTCGCGCAAGGCTACGACACGCCCATAGGCGAGCTCGGTAAAGGGTTATCCGGAGGGCAAATACAGCGCCTAGCTTTGGCCCGTGCACTGTTAGGCAAACCCGAAGTGCTGTTTTTAGATGAGCCCACAGCGGCTCTTGATAAGCACAGTGAGGCGCATGTGCAGCGGTGCTTAGAGCAGCTCAGTAAACACTGCTTAATTATCGTTATTGCCCATCGTTTGCATACCATCAGCGATGCACAGCAGGTGGTGGTCATGGAGCAAGGCCGTATCGTTGAGCAAGGTAATTACTCACTGTTGATACAGCAACCCCACTCAGCACTCAACCACTTACTCCAAGGAGCGGCGGTCGATCATGGCTAATTGGCAGTTTTTGTTATCGTTATTGCGCCCCCACCTAAAGTGGGCAGTCATTGGCTTGGCACTGGCGCTGTGCGCCTTAATAGCGAATGTTACTTTGCTGGCGATCTCCGGTTGGTTTCTTGCAGCCATGGCCAGTGCCGGGCTGCAAGGGATCACCATGAACTATTTTACCCCAGCGGGCATTATTCGTTTTTTGGCGGTGGTGCGCACCGCCAGTGGTTACGGTCAACGCTTGGTCAATCACAACACCACGTTTTTGGTGCTCAAAACCTTGCGAGTGAGCGTGTTTGCAGCACTCACCAAAGTGCCCTTGCAACAATTCACCAGTATTGGCCAACAGCTATCGCAATTGCAAGACGATGTTGAGCGCCTTGATGAGTTTTACATTGGTGTGCTTTTACCGATTTTACTTGCCCTTGTTGCGCTGCCTTTGTTCGCTTGGGTATTAAGCCTGTATAGCATAATGTTGATGGTGGTCAGCGTCAGTGCACTGCTGCTGTGCGGCGTACTGTTACCCTGGTGGTTAAGCCGCAACTTAAAGAGCATTGGCACTCACACCCAAGCGGCTCACACACAACTTAATGAGCGCTTGGTGGAAGCGACCCGGGGGTTAAAAGAGCTACAACTGGCTGGCGCCTGTGAGCGCTACTGGGAGCACATCGATCGTGCCCAACACGCTTTAGCTAACGAGCAACAACGCTCACAAAATTGGTATGCGCGTCATCAGGGGTTGTCATTATTTGTTAGTCAACTGACCATTATTTTCGTGCTTATCGTCATGATCCCCATGGTCACCAGTGGCGCTATGGTTAACGTCAATCTGGCGATGTTGATGTTACTGGTACTCGGGGGATTTGAAATAGTGCTAACACTCCCTGATGCTATGCTTAAACTCGAACTGACATTGGCAAGCAGCGAGCGCCTGCGCCAATTGGTGGCGCAGCCCAAGCACAGTCAAGCTAAGGAAATAGGCGAGCTCACTAGCCAAGAGGTGTACTCCCTGGACGCACTGAATTACACCTACCCCGATAGCAGTAACGGCATAACGGATATCAGCTTCACCATTAAGCAAGGCGAAAAAGTGGCTATTGTTGGTGCCAGCGGTGCTGGCAAGTCCACCCTACTGGCATTACTCAGTGCCCAGCTGCAGCCGAGCTCCGGCAGCCTAGAGTGTTTTTCTCGCCCGCTTTCGAGTCTTAACACGCATTGGCTTTACCAGCACTTGGGTATGTTGTCGCAACAATGCCATGTGTTCAGTAGTAGTATTAAGAACAATTTGCTGTTGGCGAAAGACGATGCCAACGAGCAGCAACTTTGGCAGGCGCTTGCTCAAGCGCAGCTGAAGGATTTTGTCGCGACAACCGAGCATCAGCTCGATACACTTGTGGGCACTGGCGGGCGGACTCTATCTGGAGGCGAAGCACGACGTTTGCACATTGCCCAGCAATTATTACGCGACCCACGCGTGCTGTTACTCGACGAGCCCACACGCGGACTGGATAACCGCAACCAAGAGCTGGTTATTGACGCCTTAATGGCACTGTTTAACACTCGTACCGTGATCACCGTGACCCATGAAAGCACGCTGTTAAACCGTATGGACCAGGTGGTTTGGCTCGAGCAGGGCCGTGTTAGGGCCACGGGCACACATCAGCAACTGCAAAAGCACCGTGATTATGTCCGCCTAACCAGTGTGATTAACTAAGCCACAAAAAAAGCGCCCTCAAGGCGCTTTTTATTATTCACTCAAAATATCGAGTCTAGCGAATGATACCGCGTTCAGACTGTTGAACGAGGTCAATCATTGGCTGAATGGCTGGAAATTGCTGCGCATCTTCAGTTAATTGGGCCACGGCTTCATCGGCTTTTAAACCTTTACGGAACAAGGTTTTGTACGCACGGCGAAGGGCCATAATCTCATCAGACTCAAAACCACGACGCTTGAGTCCTTCAGTATTAATTGCCACAGGGCGTGCCGGCGTGCCAATGGTGGTAACATACGGCGGTACATCTTGGTTCACCCCAGAGTACATACCGATAAAGGCATGATCGCCTACTTTACAAAACTGGTGTACACCCGAGTTGCCAGCCAAAATAACCCAATTGCCGATGTGTACATGCCCCGCCACACTGGCATTGTTGGCAAAAATAACGTTATCACCAATCACGGCATCGTGAGCAACATGGGTATAAGCCATAAATAAGTTGTTGCTACCAATTTTGGTAATACCCTGGTCCTGAATGGTACCACGGTGGATAGTAGCACATTCGCGGATCACATTGTTGTCACCAATAATCAGCTGCGTTGGTTCATCCTTGTACTTTTTATCTTGGCAGGCCTCGCCAACCGATGCGAATTGATAGATGTGGTTGTTTTGACCTAAAGTAGATGGCCCTTTAACTACCACATGCGACTCAATAATTGTCCCTGCACCGATTTCTACATCATTGCCGATGTAGCTGTATGGACCTACTTGCACATCGTCGGCAAGCTTTGCGCCCGGTTCGATAATTGCGGTCGGATGAATCACGATTAAAACTCTCTTCTAGCACACATCAATTCTGCGCTGCACACGACTTTATCGTCGACGCGTGCTTCGCCATAAAACTTCCATAAATTGCGACGCTCTTTTAAAAACTCAACATGCAAATGCATGGTATCGCCTGGCCCTACTGGGTGCTTAAAGCGTGCGTTATCAATAGCTGCAAACAAGTATAGCTCATTGTCACCGCGATTTTCCGTGGTTTTAAAGCCGAGTAAACCAGTTGCTTGGGCTAGGGCCTCGAGAATCATCACCCCGGGGAATATGGGCTGATCGGGAAAGTGGCCGGTAAAAATCGGTTCATTCACGGTCACATTCTTAATCGCATGCAAACGCTCACCGGGCGTGTAATCAATAACACGATCAACGAGCAGCATAGGGTAACGATGGGGTAGCAGGCTCAATATTTCTTGAATATCAAAGCTATTTAACTGATTAGCCAACTTATTTTCCTTAAAACTAATTTACTCTTGCGACTTCAGCTGCGCTTCAATGGACTTGATACGCTTGTGCATGTCACCAATATTTCGTAAGTGCGCGATGGTGCGGCGCCACTCTTTGTTTTTGCTGTGCGGAACACCAGATGAATAAATACCAGGCTCATTGATGCCACTGGTCACCATATTCATGCCGGTTAGTACCACTTTGTCGCAAATTTCCACGTGACCGGTAATGGCGCTTAGGCCACCAATTTGGCAATAACGGCCAATTTTAGTACTGCCTGCAACCACGGTACAACCAGCGATAGCGGTCCCTTCGCAAATCTCAACGTTATGTGCTATCTGACATTGGTTGTCGATAATCACATTATCGTGGATAAGGGTGTCGTCAATGGCACCTCGGTCGATGGTGGTGCTGGCACCAATCTCAACACGGTCGCCGATTATAACAGATCCAAGCTGCGGGATCTTAACCCATTGCCCTTGTTCGTTGGCATAACCAAAACCATCGGCACCGACCACGGTATTTGCTTGAATCAAGCACTGCGCGCCTATATTCACTTCGTGGTAAACAGTGACGTTATTCCATAACTTAGTACCTGCGCCAATACGCGCATTGGCACCGATAAAGCAATGACTACCTATTTGAGCATGTTCGCCAATGTAAGCACCGGCTTCAACAACCACGAAAGGGCCAATGTTGGCGCTTTCACTGACGGTTGCTTCACTGCTTATCACCGCACTGGGGTGCACGCCCTGTGCCGATGCCGGCGTAGTGTCTAGCAGCTGTGCTAACTTGGCATAGGCGACATAAGGATCGGCACAGATAACCTTGTTGCCATCATAATGCTCGGCATCATTAGCACTGAGAATCACCGCACCAGCTTGGGTGGTGCCCAGCGCACTACGGTACTTTTTATTGGCGAGGAAACTGATATGTTTAGGGCCTGCTTTTTCCAGTGTTTGAATACCGTCAATCTGCAGGCCCTGGTCACCAACTAGCTCAGCACCTAAGTGCTGAGCAATGTTCGCTAGTGTTGTGGTCATTATTACTTCTTACTAACAGCGTCGATAACGTCTTCAGATAGGTCGGTCACTTCACTTGGGTTGAAGTAGATAGTGCCATCTTTCACTTTAACTTCGTCAAAGTCGCCTTCTTTGGCTACTTCTTGAATCGCTGCAACGATAGTTTGCTGCAATTTGCCTAGCTCTTGGTTTTGGCGACGCTTGATCTCTTGCTCAAGCGGGCGACCTTTCTCCATTAGTTGCTTTTGCATACCTTGGATCTTCGCGCGCAGCTCTTGCTTCTGCTCATCGCTCATCACCGTGCCTTCACGCTGGAACTTCTCAGTTTCAAAGCGGATGTCGCCTTGTAGTTTTTCTAGCTCCTGACGACGCTCGGCAAATTCGCTTTGCAGGGTCTTCTCAATGGCTGCGGTTTGCGGCACTTGCGCATAGATTGTTTGCATATCAACAATGCCCACTTTGTGCGCCAAAGCGCTCATTGAAGTACCCATTGTTAGTGCAGCGAGTACCGCCATAGCCGTACTTTTAAATAATTTTTTCACAAAAAACTCCTTAAGAATTAGAAAGTATTACTGATGTTAAAGCTAATGGTCTTGGTATCATCATCTTCTTGTTCTTTCAACGGATACGCAAAACTAATTAACATCGGCCCCATAGGTGAAATCCACTGAATGGATAGACCTGTCGACACCCTAAAGCGTGACGGGTCTGAATAGTCATCTAAGCGAGCACGTTCATCAGGTTGTAAATTTTGATAACGATCTACGTTAAACTCAGTATCCCATACGTTAGCTGCATCAACAAAGAAGCTGGTACGTACGGAACTGGTATTTTCCTCGTCCAAGAATGGCGTTGGCACAATCATTTCCATACCAGCCACGGCCTTGGCGTTACCACCAATACGCCCAGCAAGGCGCAAGGTGTCGAACTCTTCTGCCCCACCGATACTGCCAGCTGGCGTGCCATCTGGCAAGGTGGTGCCAGGAATGTTCTGAGGTGCTCTTACCACTGCGCGCGGTAAGATGGTGTTTCTATCGAATCCACGAAGCTCTTGTTCCGTGATTCGGAAGAATTCTTGCACTGGTAATACTTGGTCAAAGCCGTTGGTAGAGCCATAACCATTACCATAGCCTAACGCCGCACGGGTTGAGAATACCCAGCGATGGTCGTTACTGATAGGCCAGTAAAAACGCGAGTTATAGTTCACTTTGTAGTAGTTAAGGTCAGAGTTCGGCGTGGTTGCCGTTAAGTTAAGCGACTGACGTGAACCCGCTGTTGGGAATAACCCTCGGTTCACGGTCACCCGTGACCAACCGGTTGAGAGCTCAAATTTAGTGAACTCAAAGCCCGCATCCGGATTTTCAGGATCTAAGAAAGTCTCACGCAACACTCGAGTTTGCTCGTATTCGGCTAAGTCTGAGAGCTCTTCTTCAATCCAACGAATACCGAAATTAACTCGGTTATTGGCATTAATTGGGAAGCCAATGTTAGTACCAAGGCCATAACTCTTTGACTTATAGTCAATCAAGCTGAACTCACTGGCATCGTAGTTACGATAGAAAATGCTTGAACCCTGAGATACCCCATCTGGTGTGAAATATGGGTCGGTGTAGGACAAGCTCACACTTTCAGAGCCGCGCGAGGTGTTGATATTAAACGACACCTGGTTACCTGACCCTAGGAAGTTTGACTCACTGACACCAATGTTAAATTGCAGGCCGTAATAAGAACCATAAGCGAGACCCGCAGTAAAGCTACCTGCTGACTGCTCTTTTACGGTGAAATCAACATCGACTTCATCATCAATACCGGGCACTGGGGTAACATCAAATTCAACACTTTCCATGTAAGGAAGACGCTGAATTTGCAGCTTTGAGCGCTCTAGGTTTTGGTTTGATAACCACGCACCTTCAAGTTGCGTCATTTCCCGGCGCAGTACTTCGTCAGCGGTGTTTTGGTTACCAGAAATATCGATACGGCGCACATAAACACGTTTGCCAGGGTCAACTGACAAGGTTAATTGCACCTCTTTATTTTCATCGTCGATTTCAGGGATGGTACGTACTTCAGCATTGGCATATCCAAAACGGGCTAAAAAGCTCTTAATGAATTCTTCTGAAGACGTCACCACCGAGCCATTATACAACTCACCTGTTTTGAGCGGAATAACGCTTTTAATTAACTCTTCACGGCCTAACAAATCACCGATGAAATCAAAGCCTTTGACCATGTACTGCTCACCCTCGGTGACGTTCGCAGTCACATAGACTGATTCACGCTCGGGGCTCACTGATACTTGGGTTGAGTCAATATTAAAGCGCAGGTAACCACGGTCGAGGTAATAACTGCGGATTTTCTCCAAGTCCCCTTCAATGGTTTGCTTTTGGTAGCGATCCGATGACATGAACATGTACCAAGGCAAATCTTGTTTAGACTCAGCGAGGTTAAGTAATTCTTCATCTGGGAATAACTCATTACCGACGATATTAATCTGGCGAATTGAAGCGGCATCACCTTCATCGAAGTTTAACTTTAAGCGCACCCGGTTACGCGGTAGGCGCGTGATTTCAAGGTCGATTTTGGCGTTGTACTTACCAATACTGTGGAAGAAGTCGATTAGCCCCTTCTCAACACTATCAAGCACGGTTCTGTCGAGTGGCTCGCCTTGGCGGATATTTTGTTGATTCAAGCTCTCACTGAGCTGCTCGTCTTTAATATCTTTGTTGCCATCGAATTCGATAGAGCTGATCGTGGGTCGCTCTGTCACTTTGAACACGATGCGTTCACCATCACGATACGCTTCGATATCATCGAAGTGACCAGACTTGTATAGCGACTTGATGGTTTTTGACACAGTGTAGGTGTCTACCTGATCGCCAACGTTAATTGGAATATGTGTCAGCGCTGCACCGAGTGCAACACGCTGCAACCCTTCTACTTTTAAATCTTCTACGATAAAGGATTCTTGGCCTAGGGCTGCAAAGCTTGCCCCTAATAAACTCGTAACTGCCAAATGTTTTTTTATAGCCATTTTATTATCTTTGTCCTTTACTACAGTGTCTTCACCCAGCTCACCCTCATTCCCGTTTTGCGCACGGCTGGCTGGGTGAGTAGGCCGTTGGCTGCATCATTGGCTGCCATCTTATCATTGCTGTTTGGCTTACACAGCTGTTTCTTTATACATCACGCTCAAAAAACACGCAGTTGACGCGTTAAGCGGATGGTGTACCTGTTTACAATCTTGCTATGTCGTTCAGTAATGCAAACGCGGTAAGCGCTAGCAACAACATGGCACCGATGCGAAAGCCAATTTCTTGTGTCTTTTCAGAGACTGGCTTTTTACGAATTAGTTCAATTACGTAATACATTAAATGCCCGCCGTCTAACACCGGCAAGGGGAGCAAATTAAACACCCCTAGGCTGACGCTGATTAACGCTAAAAAGCTCAAAAAGGCAACGAAGCCGTAGCTTACGCTAGTTCCAGCCCCGACTGCAATGCCCACCGGGCCACTGATATTTTTGATTGATACTTGCCCGGTGACTAAATTAGCAATCATCTCAAAGCTCAGGCTAATCATTTGCCATGTTTTTGCCACGCCCAGGCCAGCTGCATCAATCACGTTATAGCTGCGTGTTGAAGTGGCCTCTTCTGGCCAAGGCTCAACGACCGGCACCACTCCCAAGTAACCTCGAGAGAAGCCATCTTCAGTAGGCTTGTTAGCAGGGGTAATGATCACATCAAGGCCTTGGGCACCGCGCATAACATAAAAGTTCAATGCTTGCCCTGCTGAGCGCTCAATACGATTGACCAGGGCCTGCCAACTTTTGATAAGTTCCCCCTCAACACTGACCAACACATCGCCCTCTTTGAGCCCCGCACTGTGTGCGGGCGAGTCCGGAGCAACCATCGCAAGCGTCAGCGTTGCATCGGGTCGGTAAGGCTTGATACCTATCGACGTCAGTGGCGACTCATCGCGCTGCTGCAGCTTCCAGCCTTGTAAATTTAAGGTGCGCACTGCTTGAGAACCAGACTCAGCTTGCACTTTGACATTCACCTCGTCATCCCCTAGGTGCTGCATCAATGCCAATGTGACTTCTTGCCAATCTTGAGTTTGTTTGCCATCAATAGTCAGCAATTGTTCACCCGCCTGCAGACCCGCCGCTTCAGCACGGCTTTGCTCTGTCACATCACCGACGATGGGCTTGACTGACTGCACGCCGATGACATACATCAACGACAACGCAAAGATTGCAAATAGGAAGTTGGCCAGTGGGCCGGCACTGACAATAGCAATACGCCAATACACTGATTTGCTGTTGAAGGATAAATGCTTTTGTTCTTGCGGTACGTCATCTAATCGTTCATCGAGCATTTTCACGTAACCGCCCAGGGGGATCATTGCCAGCACATATTCGGTGCCATATTTATCATGCCAGCGTACCAGTGGCTTGCCAAAGCCAATAGAAAAGCGGAGCACTTTAACGCCCGCTTTGCGCGCCACCCAAAAGTGGCCATATTCATGAACGGTAACCAAAATGCCCAGAGCGAGAATAAACGAGCCTAGGTGCCACACAAATTCAAACATCAACCGCCCTCTTTGTAATTAATTGCTGCGCCGTTGTTCGTGCATCCGCATCACAAGCCAACACGCCCTCGAGACTGGCATCATACGTAAGCGTCAGCGCTGATAAAGTGTCAGCATTAATACTGTAGATATCAGGAAAACGGATCTGACCGCGTAAAAACGCCGCCACGGCCTCTTCATTGGCAGCATTAATGGTGGTGGTGGCATTTTGCCCCACACGACATGCATCCATCGCCAGTTTTAAGTTGGGGTAGCGGGTAAAGTCAGGAGCGTGAAAGCTAAAGTCTTTCATTTGGCTAAAGTTTAGCGGTGCTACGCCGGCATCAATGCGCTCGGGATAAGCCATGGCATGAGCGATAGGTGTACGCATATCGGGTTGTCCCATTTGCGCAAGCACTGAGCCATCGACATACTGCACCATGGAGTGAATCATACTTTGCGGGTGGATAACCACCTCAATATCGTCGACCTCTGCGTTGAAGAGCCATTTTGCCTCAATAAATTCAAGCCCTTTATTCATCATGGTGGCGGAATCTACAGAAATCTTTTGCCCCATAGACCAATTTGGGTGGGCAACGGCTTCGGCAACAGTAATATCGTCAAAGGTCGATAATGGCCGTTCACGAAAAGGGCCACCCGAGCCGGTTAATAAAATTTTACTCACCCCATGGTGGTGCAAGCATTGATCGCTGTGCCCTTGAATACCAGAGGGCATGCTTTGGAAAATAGCATTGTGCTCGCTATCAATCGGCAATAGCGTCGCCCCATGCGCTTTTACTTTGTCGATAAAAAGCTGCCCTGACATCACCAAGGACTCTTTATTCGCTAACAACACAATTTTGCCAGCTTCCACAGCATACAGTGTCGGTAATAGCCCAGCGGCTCCGACAATAGCGGACATCACCATATCGACCTCGTTGTCTTGGCAGGCCATAGCGAGGTCTGTTCGGTAATCGATCACCTTGGTGGGCAGTTGCAAGCGATTGAGCTCTGCTGCGAGCGCCTGATTAGCGGCATCGTCACTGAGGCAAGCAAACTTTGGAATAACGCGCTGGCAATCCGCAACCATCTGCGTCACATTGCTACCAGCGACAAGGGCGAAGACGCCATAACGATCGCTGTTACGGCTAACAACATCCAGTGTACTTTGCCCAATTGAGCCGGTGGAGCCTAATACAGTGACCCACTTTTTGCTCATAGTGTCATGGTCCATGCGTAGAACACCACAAAAATAGGCGCGGCTGCCGTTAGGCTGTCTATACGGTCAAGAATGCCGCCATGGCCAGGGAGACATTTACCGCTGTCTTTCATACCTGCTTCGCGTTTAAACATACTCTCAAGTAAGTCGCCAATGGCTGAAAACGCCGCCACAATCACCGCCATAGCGCCGTAGATAAGCCATAAGCTGGGGTCGATGCCATTGAAATAGCAAAATCCCACGACAAAAAGAGCAGCACTTGCGAGACCACCGACGAAGCCTTCAATTGTTTTGTTTGGGCTCACTTTAGGCATCAGCTTGTGTTTACCAAAGTTTTTACCGCAAAAATAGGCGCCGATGTCCGCGCTCCATACGATGCCGAGCACGGCAAGAATAAGAAATGAGCCAAATTGGCTGGAGTCGGTGTAATTGGCACTGCGCAATACGTTTAATGCCAGCCACAATGGAGCCAAAGTCAACAGCCCGGCCACACCGCGCATTACCAGACCTTGTGACCAAGCATCGCTGAATCTAGGATAACGAATGACCAAGATGGTGGCCACTAACCACCAGGCGAAGGATAAGGTGAACACATAATTGGCATCTGCCAGCAATTGGCCTTGCTGCCATAAACTATCGACTGGCCAATGCCACTGCATCAGTGCCACCAATACGCCGACCAAGGCAACATAGCCTAGGCGCTGTACACGCTTACAAATCCCCATTAGTGCAGACCATTCATAGGCGCCTAGTAAGACAATTGCGCCTGCACAATAACTAAACCAGTCTAACGGTGTTAAAAATACCAGCACCAAGGCCAGTGGCGCTAACACCAAAGACGTTAAAATTCGTTGTTTTAGCAAATGTTATACCTTCAACTTAGGGCTGAGCTGTACAGAGTAGTTGTTTTATTTGTTCACCAGTACATCCAAACCGGCGCTCTCGCGATACGTAGCAAGCGATCGCGTCAGCAAAAGCCGACTCGTTAAAGTCTGGCCACAACGTCGGCGTAAAATAAAGCTCAGCATAGGCCGCCTGCCAAAGTAAAAAATTGCTGATGCGTAAATCACCACCAGTGCGGATCAATAAATCCAGCTCACTTTGTTCATTAAGACTAATATGCTTTGCCAACGAATGCTCGTCAATGTCATCCGCTGATAATTCGCCTGCTTGTACTTGCTTCGCTAACTGTTGAGCGGCGTACCCTATATCCCATCGGCCCCCGTAATTGGCGGCGATATTTAAGCGTAACCCGGTGTTTTCAGCAGTTAGTGACTCAGCTGCAGCTATTTTTTCTTGTAACTTGTTAGAAAAGCGACTCATGTCGCCAATTATGGATAATTTAACGTTATTTTTATGGAGTTTTTTAACTTCGCGGCCCAGTACCATCATGAATAGCTCCATGAGCGTGCTGACCTCTTCCTCAGGACGACGCCAGTTCTCGCTGCTAAAGGCAAACAGAGTCAATGACTCAATACCTAGCTTAGAGCAAAATTTCACTGCATCTTTAACCGCATCAACACCCTTCTTATGTCCGTAAACACGAGGACGCCCTTGCGCCTGTGCCCAGCGGCCATTGCCATCCATGATAATCGCGACATGTTTAGGTAGCGATTGTTGTGCTATTTGCTGTGCGTCTAAAGCCATAAAACTCACATTATCCACAAAAAAACGCCGCCTAGTATACCCTAGACGGCGTTACAAGCCTAATGGCAATTTATGAGCAATATGCCCATAAATTGGGCGTTAGATTTCCATCAATTCTTCTTCTTTAGCGCTTAGTTGCGCGTCCATTTCTTTGATGTACTTATCTGTTAGCTTCTGAATTTCATCTTCGCTTTGGTGCGCTTCATCTTCAGAAATATCTTTGTCTTTTAGCAAGGCTTTAATTTCACTGTTCGCGTCACGACGGATATTACGCACAGCTACGCGGCCGCTCTCTACTTCACCACGCACGACCTTGATAAGGTCTTTACGACGCTCTTCCGTAAGCGGAGGAAGTGGTACCCGAATAACCGTGCCAGCTGCAGCTGGGTTAAGGCCCAAATCAGAGGTCATGATCGCCTTTTCTACTGCCTGCGCTAACGATTTGTCAAATACGCTGATAGCCAATGTACGTGAATCTTCAACTGTTACGTTAGCCACTTGGTTAAGCGGAGTATCGGCGCCGTAATAAGAGACAGTAATGCCGTCAAGTAATGCTGGGTGAGCACGACCGGTACGGATTTTAGATAGTTGGCTGCCTAGAGCAGCGACACTTTTTTGCATGCGCTCTTGCGCACTTTTTTTAATATCGTTTATCACGCTAGTATCCTACTTATTTTGTCTCGCTTGAGGCTTCTGAGGAAATTAAAGTTCCCTCTTCTTCACCCATGATCACGCGCTTAAGCGCGCCAGGTTTATTCATATTAAAGACGCTGATAGGCATTTTGTGGTCGCGGGCCAAAGTAAATGCCGCTAAGTCCATCACCTTCAACTCTTTTTCAATAATTTCATTATAGGCAAGATGGCGATAAAGCGTGGCATCTGGGTTTTTCACTGGGTCTTCACTGAATACCCCGTCCACTTTAGTGGCTTTAATCACGGTATCTGCTTCAATTTCAATGCCACGTAAACAGGCTGCTGAGTCTGTGGTAAAGAAAGGATTACCGGTGCCCGCCGAGAAGATAACGACGCGGCCAGACTTCAACAGGCTAATAGCTTCTGCCCAGTTATACGCGTCACATACACCGTTTAAAGGAATCGCCGACATGAGGCGAGCATTTACAAATGCACGGTGAAGTGCATCACGCATCGCTAAGCCATTCATCACTGTGGCCAGCATCCCCATGTGGTCACCAACAACACGGTTCATACCCGCCTCTGCTAACGAGCCACCGCGTAAAAAGTTACCACCACCGATCACCAAACCCACTTCTACGTCGAGTTCTACCAGCTCTTTAATTTCTTGAGC
Source organism: Pseudoalteromonas sp. CO325X (assembly GCF_004208955.1). Taxonomy (NCBI): domain Bacteria; kingdom Pseudomonadati; phylum Pseudomonadota; class Gammaproteobacteria; order Alteromonadales; family Pseudoalteromonadaceae; genus Pseudoalteromonas; species Pseudoalteromonas sp. CO325X. Next base: position 49,253 of record NZ_SGPG01000036.1, on the reverse strand, counting down.
CATACGATCTAAGACTTTCGGGTCTATACCAAAGCCTTCATCTCCCATCAGTGCTTCACCACTGAGCTTGAGAAGAACACGTCTAAAAATAGGTTTGCGATTAATATTCATATTTTCCTGGCCAATAACGAATTGAGATAAAAAATAACCGCGCCTATGTGAGTACATAAGAGCGCGGTTATTCTAATTAATTTTGCTGTCTGACGCAAAAGCAAATCATCGCTTCAACCCCGTAAATAGAGGGATAAACCCGCTACCCGCGAAGCCTTGAACAAGTTGCTTATAATGCCAACACAACATGGTTAAATTCCAACCTAAGCGATTACTCGCCTTTTGCAGCAGCTACTTGAGCCGCAACTTCTGCAGCGAAGTCTTCTTCTTTCTTCTCGATACCTTCACCTACTTCTAGGCGCTTGAAGGTTGCAACAGAACCGCCACGCTCTTTAAGCATTTCACCAACAGTTTGCTTTGGTTCCATGATGAAAGCTTGACCAGTTAGTGAGATCTCACCGGTGAATTTCTTCATGCGGCCAGTAACCATTTTTTCAGCGATTTCAGCAGGCTTGCCTTCGTTCATCGCGATCTCAACTTGTACTGCTTTTTCTTTTTCAACTACGTCTGCTGGTACGTCTTCAGGGTTAACGTAGTCAGGCTTAGAAGCAGCAACGTGCATAGCAACGTGCTTAAGCGTTTCTGCGTCTGCATCACCGGCAACAACAACACCGATGCGCTCGCCGTGACGGTAAGAAGCCAGGTTTGCACCTTCGATGTACTCAACACGACGGATGTTCATGTTTTCACCGATTTTAGCAACTAGCGCTACGCGGTCTTCTTCAAACTTAGCTTGAAGCTCTTCAATGCTTAGTTTTTCAGCAATTGCAGCGTCCGCTACTGTGTTAGCGAAACCTAGGAAGCTGTCGTCTTTAGCAACGAAGTCTGTTTGACAGTTAACTTCAACAAGCGCAGCAACACCATCAGCTTCTTTGATGATGATAGTACCTTCGGCAGCGATGTTACCTGCTTTTTTAGCAGCTTTCGCTTGACCGTTTTTACGCATGTTTTCGATTGCTGCATCGATGTCACCGTTGGTTTCAGTCAATGCTTTTTTACAATCCATCATGCCAGCGCCAGTGCGCTCGCGTAATTCTTTTACTAGGGCAGCAGTTACAGCCATGGGAATTTCCTCAAATCAATGTGTTAGAGCAAGTGACCAAGGTCACTTTGAAATAAGAATATCAAGTCTTCATCGCACTAGGATGAAGACTTGATGACAAGCGAGTTGCAATTACTCAGCGGCAACGAAATCGTCTTTTTCAGCTTGCACTGCGATGTTGCTTTCACGGCCTTCAACAACTGCATCAGCAACTGCGTTAGTGTAAAGCTGGATCGCACGGATTGCATCGTCGTTACCAGGAACAACGTAGTCAACACCGTCTGGGTTAGAGTTAGTATCAACGATAGATACTACTGGGATGCCCAGGTTGTTTGCTTCTTTAATCGCGATGTGTTCGTGGTCTGCATCAATAATGAAAAGCGCGTCAGGAAGACCGCCCATATTTTTGATACCGCCAAGGCCTTTTTCAAGCTTAGCCATTTCACGAGTAAGCATTAACGCTTCTTTCTTAGTTAGCTTCTCAAACGTGCCGTCTTGGCTTTGAGTCTCAAGATCTTTAAGACGCTTGATTGACTGGCGAACAGTTTTCCAGTTAGTCAACATACCACCTAACCAACGGTGATTTACGTAGAACTGGTCACATTTAACTGCCGCTTCTTTTACTGCTTCGCTTGCAGCGCGCTTAGTACCAACGAAAAGGATTTTGCCTTTGTTAGACGCTACGTTTGACAGGTAAGTCAACGCGTCGTTAAACATAGGTACAGTTTGCTCAAGGTTGATGATATGAACTTTGTTGCGAGCACCGAAGATGAACGGCTTCATCTTTGGATTCCAGTAACGAGCTTGGTGACCGAAGTGTACACCCGCCTTAAGCATATCGCGCATTGAAACGTTTGCCATGGTATTTTTTCCTCTAATGTTTAGGGTTAGGCCTCCACATATCCCATAGCACCAACACCTTAGAAGTTATTCCGCGATGCACCCAAGTGTATGTGTCGATATGTGTGTGTGTTAATATTAAATGGTTATGTGTCTTCGTTACAGATAAAGCACTTCACTGTTATAGGTGAACACCAACAACAAGCAAGTGATTTTAATTTGTAAAAAGACGGCGCGCTTTATACCATATTGGCCGTGAAGACTCAATCTTTTGTGCACTATTTGTGCGCACTTAACTTATTTAAAGAACACAATTGGAGCATCAATGACTGCAGTGATCAAAACCCCGGAAGAAATCGAAAAAATGCGCGTAGCCGGCCGTTTGGCCGCAGACGTATTGGAAATGATAGGCCCACATGTCAAGCCTGGGGTGACCACTGATGAGCTCAACACCCTATGCCATAACTACATTGTTGACGAGCAAGGGGCTATTCCGGCACCGTTAAATTATCATGGTTTCCCAAAATCAATTTGTACTTCGGTTAACCATGTTATTTGTCATGGCATCCCCAATGACAAACCATTAAAAGAAGGCGATATCATTAATATCGATGTCACCGTGATTAAAGATGGTTACCACGGCGATACCTCAAAAATGTTTCATGTAGGCCAGCCAACTATTCAAGGTAAGCGCCTGTGTGAGATTACCCAACAGAGCTTGTATCTGGCCATAAAAATGGTTAAGCCTGGCGTGCGTTTGGGCGATATCGGTGCCGCCATTCAAAAATACGCAGAAGGCTTTAGCTACTCGATTGTGCGCGAATACTGTGGCCACGGTATAGGTAAAGAGTTTCACGAAGAGCCGCAAGTCATGCACTATGGTCGCCCAGGCACTGGAGAGACACTCAAAGCCGGTATGTGTTTAACCATTGAGCCCATGGTCAATGCTGGCAAGCGCCAATGTAAGCTGCTCAAAGACGAGTGGACGGTGATCACTAAAGACCGTAGCCTATCAGCACAATGGGAGCACACTTTGTTGGTGACCGACAATGGCGTAGAAGTACTAACCCTACGCAGCGATGAAGAGCTTCCTCGCGTGATTGAACACAGCTAATTAAAAAGGGGCAAACCTGTGGCCTTACCGAATAAATTAAAAGACCTGCTTGAGCAGGCTGACGAGTTGGAAGAATATAAGGCCTGTAGCCAATACTTTTATAAGTGGCTGGGCAACCAATTTGATAAACAACCGGTAGGGTCACTCATCCGTGCGCGCGCGGAGTATATCGACCGCTTATTGATCAAGCTGTTTCACTGCTGCAACCTTGCCCATGAGCCTGAGCTGGCTTTGGTTGCCGTAGGCGGCTACGGCCGAGGAGAACTACACCCCTACTCCGATATCGACTTTCTGTTGCTGGTTAGCGAAGAGCCCAACGCCGAGTTGCGTGAAAAAATAGGCCAGTTTGTGACCCTGCTGTGGGATCTGAATTTGGAAATTGGCCACAGTGTACGCACCATAGAGCAGGTGATTGAACAAAAGCGTGAAGATGTCAGCTTTTCCACAAGCTTACTGGAAAGCCGCCTTATTTTTGGTAACCACATCGAGTTTGAAAAGCTCAAACAGCATATTTTACAAACCCCGGTGTGGCGCTCTGACGAGTTTTTTATTGCAAAGCGCCAAGAGCAAGACCTACGACACCGAAAGTGCCATGGCACCGCCTATAATCTCGAGCCGAACATCAAAGAGAATCCGGGCGGTCTGCGTGATTTACAAACCATCATTTGGGTGGCGAAAAAGCACTTTCATGCCGAAACCTTAGAAGAACTCATTAACCATGGTTACCTCACCCATGAGGAGTACCAAGAGCTGCTCGAGTGCTTAGAAAACTTGTGGAATATTCGTTTTGCTCTGCATTTGGCCGCCGAGCGCAGCGAGAACCGTCTGTTGTTCGACTACCAGCCCCATGCCGCAGAAATTCTCGGCTTTGGTAGCGATGGTAAGGCCTCGGTCGAGCGTATGATGAAGCGCTTATTTCGGATTATGAGTCGGGTTCGTGAACTCAACCAAATGCTGCTGTCTTATTTTGAGCAATCCATTTTACCGGATCATCGGGATTTACCGGTGGTTGAATTGGACCGCAGTTTTGAGCGCATTGGTCATCAAATTCGCGTTAAAAACCCTTCCGTGTTTTTCCGCCGCGATCAACTATTGGTGCTGTTCGAACACATCGCCAGTAACCCGCAAATCACTCATATTTATCCCAGCACCATTCGCACTATGCGCCAAGTCCGTCGGCGCCTACTTGGTGACTTGCAAGATTATGCCGCCTGTCGCGATGCATTTTTACGCTTGATAAAACACCCCAACGGCATGGGCCGCGCGTTCACCTTAATGCACAAACACGGCATCATTGCTGCGTATCTACCCCAGTGGCGTAATATTTTCGGACAAATGCAGTTCGACTTATTTCACGCTTACACCGTCGATGAGCATACTCATAAGCTGATTAACAACATCTATCAGTACAGTGATAAATCCAAGGTCAGCGACTTCCCCTTGTGCAGTGAGATTGTCACCCGCATGGATAAGCCAGAACTGTTATATCTAGCGGCTATTTTTCACGATATTGCCAAAGGTCGCGGCGGCGATCACTCCGAACTCGGAGCAGTCGATGCGCTTGCATTCGCCAAGCTGCACCGCCTACCTACATCCGATGGCAAATTGATTGCTTGGTTAGTGGAAAATCATTTATTAATGTCGGTCACGGCGCAGCGCAAAGATATTAACGACCCGGATGTGATCAACGAGTTCGCTTCTAAGGTGAAAAATGAGCGCCAGCTGGACTACCTCTATTGCCTAACCGTGGCTGATATTCGTGCCACCAACGATAACCTGTGGAATGATTGGAAGAACACCCTGCTGCGCGAGCTGTATTTGCATACTCAGCGGGCATTGCGCTTAGGGCTAGAAAACCCCATGGATATGCGCGACCAAATTCGCGATAAAAAGCAGCAAGCTAAGCAGCGGTTAATCAATCTGGGGTATGATGAGAGTCACATCGACTTGCTTTGGAGCCGCTTTAAAGCCAACTATTTCACCGCCTTTAGTGAACAGCAAATCTCTTGGCACTGTGAACACTTACTCAATGCACAGGACTTATCCGCACCAAGTGTCACCGTTTCCGATTGTGCTATGCATGGCGGCACTCAGGTTTTTGCCTATAGCCCTTATACCGGTGGCTTATTTGCACGTTTAGTTAGCGTCATAGGCTCAAAAAAAGCACAAATTCAGCATGCTCAAGTAATGACCACCAAAGATGGCTATGTCATTTTCAGTTTTGTTGTTCTTGAGGTGAATGGCGAGCCATTAAGTAAAAGTCGCGGCAACGGCATGCGCCGTGCCCTTGAGCAAATAATGCAGGATCCGAAGAAGAAGATCCGGATCAAGAAAAATCGCTCGCAACGTTTTAAAGACTTTAATATTAAACCAAAAATTGTATTGCGGCCGCACGCACGTAAAGACCGCAGTTTAATTGAAATTCAAGCGGTGGATATTCCTGGCCTGTTAACAAAAATAGCGCAGGTTTTTCAGCGCCATCGCTTACATATACACGCTGCCCGCATTACCACTGTGGGTGAGCGCGCAGAAGACTTTTTTGTCGTCTCAAATAATGATTACCAAGCTCTGACGGATGAAGAACAAGTTAAAATCCATCAGGCACTTCGGAAAAAACTAAATGCCGATAATGAAGCGACCACCGCTTAATTGGCTAACAAATGAGGACACCATGGCAGATTTAAAAACCCTTATTGAAAACGCGTGGGAAAACCGTGACGCGATTAGCCCAAGTACGGTTGATGCTGATGTAAAAAACGCGATAGATACGGTATTGGAGCGTTTGGATAAAGGTGATGCTCGGGTGGCTGAAAAGCTCTCGGGTGAGTGGGTGGTGCACCAATGGCTTAAAAAAGCGGTGCTGTTGTCTTTTCGGATCCGTGACAACCAGCCTATTAGCGATGGCGTTAATCAGTTCTACGATAAAGTGCCGCTTAAATTTAGCGATTACAGCAGCGAGCAATTTCAACGTGAAGGCATGCGTGTAGTACCCAACGCAGTTGCACGCAAAGGCAGTTATATTGGTAAGAACGTCGTTCTGATGCCTTCTTACACTAATATTGGCGCTTATGTCGATGACGGTACCATGGTCGATACATGGGCCACAGTGGGCTCATGCGCACAAATTGGTAAAAACGTGCACCTTTCGGGGGGCGTCGGTATCGGCGGCGTGCTGGAACCCCTGCAGGCTAACCCTACTATCATTGAAGATGACTGCTTTATCGGTGCGCGCTCTGAAATTGTTGAGGGCGTTATTGTCGAGCAAGGCGCGGTCATTTCTATGGGTGTGTACATCTCGCAAAGCACGCGTATCTTTGACCGTGAAACCGGGCAAATTCATTACGGTCGCGTTCCAGCCGGAGCCGTTGTAGTGCCTGGGTCCATTCCTAGCAAAGATGGCAGCCATAGCCTGTATGCCGCCGTTATTGTCAAGAAGGTGGACCAACAGACACGCGAGAAAGTTGGCGTCAACGCCCTACTTCGTGGTGTAGAGTAACTGTAAAGCAGCCTTCAGATCACTTTGAGGGCTGTCTTAAAACTATTTTATTCCTGCTAACTATTTTATTTGAAATAATTGCTTCATTACGTTACCTATAGGGTAAACGATGAGGCAATACCATGAATAAACGTCACTTCCTAAAAAGCTGTACTGTGCTCGGAGCCGGCGCGCTACTCGCTCCTGCGGCTCAGGCGATTGGTGTGCCACAACAAAGCACCTTAGCGACACTGAAACCCAAAGCCTTGCCTACTGATGCAACCATAGGTATAGCTAGCCCCTCAGCAGCCACAGCTGAACATAAAGACATCATATTAGCGCAGCAATTAATCAAAGTACTGGGTTATCGCGTAAAGCTCAGCCCCCATATCATGGCGCGGCGTGGGCATTTAGCGGGTCTGGATCAACAGCGCGCCGACGACCTTAACGGCTTTTTTGCCGACCCCAATGTTGATGCCATCGTCTGCTTGCGTGGCGGCTCTGGCGCTGCACGTATTTTGCCACTGCTCGACTACCAAATTATCAAGGCTAACCCTAAGCCGTTACTCGGCTACTCTGATATCACCGCACTGCACAACGCCTTGCTTGCCAAAACTGGATTGATCAGCTTCCATGGTCCCAACGCCACAAGCCAGTGGAATCCCTTTAATGTACACCAATTTAAACAGGTATTTGTTCACCGCGAGTGAGTGCTATACCAAAATTTAGACAAAGCGGATGATGAGCTTGTTAATCGTCACTACCTCACCCAAACCATTACCTCAGGACAATCGCAAGGACACCTTATCGGCGGTAATTTATCGGTACTGTCGGCGCTTGCCGGCAGTGACTATTTACCCAATTTTGAGGGCGCGATTTTATTTTTAGAGGATATTGATGAAGCGCCTTATCGCATTGACCGGATGATGAGTACACTCAAGCTCATGGGCGCATTGGATAAGATTAACGGCTTCGTGTTTGGTGATTGCAACCAATGTCAACCTGGCAGTGGGTATGGGTCGTTAACACTGGAACAAATCTTGGCTGATTACATTGCCCCGCTGAACATTCCAGCCTATCACGGAGCCATGATCGGCCATATTGATCGCCAATTTATTTTACCTGTCGGTGCCCAAGTTATGCTTGACGCGGACCAAGGCAGTCTCCGTGTTTTAGAAGAGGTGTTTAGTTAAACTAAAAAGCCCCGAATAACACGGGGCTTCAATTTCTTTGTATGTACTGCGATTAGGCGGCCAAAGACGTGGCCCAACCTAGAATGGCATTTAAGCAACCAATGCCAGCAAATACAGCGATAAACGCGACGAAATATTTAAAGTTGAAAGGGTCTTTAAAATCACCTTTTTGCGCCATCTTCATTACCTCTTTAAGCACGATAAAACGGCGCATATAATAATCGAATCGAGGTTAACAATCCAGCGTTTGCAGTACTTGACGCTGCGCCAGTTGCTCTGCAATTTGTAGGGCTCCCTGATAAAGCTGCTGATAATTAAATTGCGGCGCCTGGCGCTGTAACGCTTCACATACTTGCGCTAAGGTCATGCCTGGTTGCTGTGAAAGCGTATCAAGCAATAACGCGGTCATCATGTTTAACGCGAGAAACTGCACTTCATCTTGTTGGTCGCGATAAACACAAATATAGCTGGGCTGTTCATCCGCTTGCTGCGGCTGATTATCCACCGAGATGGTTTGTACAGGGAAGTGATAACACACTACTTGCGCGGTTTCACTCATATACAAAGGTTGCTTTTGCACATTAAAAAGCGGCTTTAACTGGCCACTGTCTTGTGCACTAGACACTGCCAACTCCACCCACTCGTAATGGGCTAACTCTTGTAAAAAAGGCGGATCGCTGTGTTGTACCTCATACTGCTGTGCCAAAAACAGTACAAATTCTTTAGAAATATCCAAAAAATAGGGAGATGTGGCGTGATGGCTAGCAAAAAATCGACGTACTAACTGCTGCCACCGCTGATCATCGTACAAGCTTCGCAGCACAGGAAAGCCACTTTCTAAAAAGCCGTTGACGTTATTGAAAAACAACTCACGATAAATTTTCATTCGCCGGTCTTCAACATCTGCGGGGCGCGGATTAGCTTCGGGGTCGCGAATATGGGCGCTAAATTGCTTCTGTAGTTGTTGAAACTGCATGATCAGGCTCTTTGCTGTTGGGCTAAAAAAGGCTGTTGGATATCAGCAATGGTATCGATTTCTTTAAGTAGTTGGCTAAGCGGTGGAATATTAAAATCCCGCTCTAATAACGTTGGCTGTACACCGTGCAACTCATAAGCTCGCCTGAGCAGCTGCCAGACGGGGTCGATCACATCAGCGCCATGGGTGTCGACAATTAAATCTTCAGCCTCGTTGTAGTGCCCAGCCACATGCATGTAGGCGATCCGCTCGCTAGGGAGACCGGCTAAAAACTGCTCAGCATCATAGCCATGGTTTACCGAGTTTACATAAATATTATTAACATCAAGCAGCAACTGGCAATCGGCTTCTGCCAATATACGTTGAGTAAATTCAAGTTCTGTAAGCTGCTGCCCTGGCGCGCCATAGTAAGACACATTTTCAATGACTAAAGGACGCTCTAACACATCTTGCACCTGGCGGATCCGCGCAGCGACATAGCTTATCGACTCCTCTGTGAAAGGAATGGGCATCAAATCATACATATGACCATCGGCGGAACAATAACTGAGGTGCTCGCTGTAAAGGCGGATATCGTGCACATCAAAAAACTGCTTCAGATCTTTTAAAAACGCGACATCCAAAGGATCGGGCGAGCCCAATGATAAAGATAAACCATGACAAATGAACGGATGACGCTCTGTGAGCGCTCGAAACTGCTTGCCAAGCTTACCACCTAGACGCAACCAGTTCTCAGGGGCGACCTCCATAAAGCCAATTTGCTTAGGAATATGATTAAGCATATCGCTCAGCATTTCACGACGTAGACCCAAGCCCACATTAGCTAATGACGCTGACTGCTGCAACATATTGCACTCCTTAAAGTGTACAAGCCGCTCAACGGCGGCTTGTTAGGTACTACGGGTAATTAACGATAGTTCATGGCTAATTAGCTGTGACCACCGCATTTGCCTTCACCACACTTACCTTCTTTACCTTTGGCTTCACCGCCGCATTTACCTTCTCCGCACTTGCCCTCTTTGCCTTTGGCTTCGCCGCCGCATTTACCTTCGCCACACTTGCCTTCTTTGCCTTTGGCTTCGCCGCCGCATTTACCTTCACCGCACTTGCCCTCTTTTCCTTTGGCATGACCGTGGCCGCCACATTTGCCTTCGCCGCACTTGCCTTCTTTACCTTTGGCTTCACCGCCGCATTTACCTTCGCCGCACTTGCCTTCTTTGCCTTTGGCTTCGCCGCCGCATTTACCTTCGCCGCACTTGCCTTCTTTGCCTTTGGCTTCGCCGCCGCATTTACCTTCACCACATTTACCCTCTGCTGCATCAAGCTGGTATCCTGCAACCATCTCTTGCATTTCAAATGGGTTGGCCTGCGCATCAGTTGCAGTCACAGCCGCACCCGATGCAACAACAGCACCTAAGGTTAAGGCGATGGAGTTCTTTTTTAAATTATTCATGCTTTAGCTCTCTCTCGGTTGGTAGCATTCAACAGATCAGACCCGAATGCATCCTGGATCCTTTCAAATTATTTTAAATTTTTATGTGGTATATCGATTACCAGAATAACTATGGCGCGATATAGGTATTTTATCAATAGCGACGAACGGGTTAGAATACGCGCCCAGCTAGCAGTGAAGGTCATATATGAAACTTATTTTAGCCCCCATGGAAGGCGTTGTTGATTTTAAAATGCGCCAACTACTTACCGATATTGGCGGCTTTGATCTCTGTGTGACCGAGTTTGTGCGGGTAGTCAATCAGCGATTACCACGCCGAGTTTTCCTGCGCTATTGCCCTGAGCTACTCAACGGCGGTTATACGCGTGCAGGAACGCCCGTGAGGATTCAACTACTTGGACAGCATCCACAGTGCCTGGCAGAAAATGCGATTAAGGCTATAGAGCTCGGTTCTCATGGCATTGACCTTAACTTTGGCTGCCCAGCAAAAACGGTCAATAAAAGTAAAGGCGGCGCCGTACTACTCAAAGAGCCCGAACAGCTTTATCAAATCGTTAAAACAGTACGTGAAGCAGTAGCACAAGAACACAAGGTAACCGCTAAGGTACGCTTGGGCTTTGACGATACCTCACGTAGTAGTGAAATTTTTGATGCTGTTGTGCAAGCAGGCGCAGACAGTATTGCTATCCACGCCCGCACTAAACGCGACGGCTATCGCCCTCCCGCTTATTGGCACTTGCTGGCACCGCTGGTGCAGCGTAAAGCTGATATTGAAATTGTTGCAAACGGAGAGATTTGGAGCCTCGACGATGCTCATAGTGCGAGAAATCAAAGCTTATGCCAACATCTGATGCTCGGTCGCGGCGCGCTTGCAATGCCAGACTTAGCGGCTTGGATCAAAGCCGCAGACCAAAACAAAAAACATGAGAAAATGACTTGGCACGATGTGCTTTACCATATTATTCACTCATCTATGCACGATGACGACACCAAAGCGAAGCGTTATTTTGCCAACAGGACTAAACAGTGGTTAGGGTATCTACGACGAACTTACCATCAAGCAGATCAACTATTTGATGATATTCGCCGGCTACATGATAAGGACGAAGTACTCGCGCAATTACAGCACCACGCTCAACGATGATAAAAAATGTCTGCTAAATTCGCCAAGGTTGATCCTTGTCATGTTCCCAAGTTTGAATATTGGCCACAATAAAAGTCTATTCAAGGCAAACACGGGGCGATTTATGAGTATCCTCACCCATGACTTCGAGCAACAGGTTTCTCAGGCGCTTGCGGATGCGCGCAGACAACTCTTGGCAAAGCTACAACAAGCTTCACAAGTCCATGAAAGAAGGCTGCATGCAAAGCTTACCAACGAGCCGGAAAGCGACTGGGTGGCATTACTGAGCGAACATTTAGGCCCAGAATACAAAGACCTGATTATCCGGCTAGAGCGCTTAGAAGCGACTCAGTGCCAGTTTGATTTGGGATTATTTGGCTTTTGCTCTGACTGTGAAGAGCCCATAGAGCCACACCGTTTAGAAAAAGATGTGACGACGCAGCGCTGCGCGCGCTGCGACAGTATCAGTCGCGCGCAATCAAATGGCCATAAATAAAGCTCATTGCTGGATAAGCGACCACCTCATACACCATTTGCTTTGCTCGTCGCTCGCTGATCCCCTGTTTGGCTAGCGACGTTAGCGCCATTTGCTCAGTCCAAAGTTGGCTGTGAATACCTATATCAAGCTCCATATACAAAAGCGCTAACCGCGTTTGTTCCACACTCAAACTCTGTTGCTGAGCCCACAGGCGCTTATTCACATAGCCTTGTCGCCAATCTAGCTCTATATCCCCCTGGTCATTGTCTGGTTGGCGCAGGGGCGCGATGCCATACTCAGAAAGTGTAGCCAGCTTGCTTTGAATTTGCATAAGCCATTTAATCGGCGCCTGCACCCGGCCAGTGTAGTAATTTAGTTTTGCTTGATACCACTGAGTGCCATTTGGCAGCTGACTTAGCCCCAGCTGGTTGCGAGGGCGATAGTTAGCTAAATACTGTTGTAGTTGGGTCGCTGCACTTTTGAGTTTACTGTTATCAGTGAGCTCGATTAACCGCTCTACTTCACCTTGCATCATTGCTAATTCATAGCGATTAACAAAAATTTGGCTTTGTTCACCTTGTTGCAAGCGGCTTTTCACTAACTCTAGCCACTGCGCCGCTTGTTCTTGCGTTTGACTATCTTGCAATGCCTGCTCAGAGCGAAAAATAGCGCTGCTCAGCGGCCAAGGTTGATAGCGACGTACATACCTTTGCTCGGTAATTAAATAGTCTAAGGTTGCGCGCTGTGCGTTGCTGAGCGCCGCTCTATCAAACTGCTGATATAGGTCATGGCGCTGCTTGAGATACGCATCAGAATAAGGCCAAGGCGTTAAGGGGCTGGTTAAATCGCCTGTAAGTTTGGCGTTCAATTGTACTAAGGCCTGCTGCGAGGTCGTTGCTGAAATAGATTGAGGCTCAGAGCACCCTGTTGTTAACAAAGCAAGCAAGATTAAGCTGTGTATGCGCACCGCGTATGGCTCCTTAAATAAGCATTGCGTGGAAATAAAAAAGGCCCCAATGAAGGGGCCTTTTATTATTGCATAAGGAGCTTAAAGACTCACACCATTACGTTGTGCTTTATCTTTAATGAAGGTTTTCCAACTACGCGCGAATTTACGCGTGCTTGGATCTTCTGCTGCTTTAGTAATCGCAGCGTAGGCTTGCTTATACTTTTCTTGCTGTAGGTAAGCTTCTGCTAAGTCAGAGTAAATAGTCCCTTTCTTATCAGAGCCTTCATCAAGAGCACGCTTCAATAAAACCACTGCTTTATCGAATTGTTCCTCTTGTAAGCGCAAGGCACCGGCTTTACGGAATAGCTCTGCATCGTTATCAAACTCTGCGGCTTCCTCGTAATACTTTGCTGCTGTCTTAATGTTTTTAGCATTATGAAAGTAGCTCGCCATTGCCGTGACATTTTGCTTAATGCGCTTAACCTTACCATCAGTGATGGCCTTCTCCATGTGGAAACCGGCTTTGTAAGGAACGCCTACAAATGAGTAGAGCTGTGCTAACACTTTATAGTCAGTTTCTGATTCAAAGAAACCACTGTCGTAAGCAATATCCATCGTAGTGAGACCTTTTTCATAGTCTTCTACTTGCATATAGAACTTACCAAGGTTAACCCAGGCTTTGCCGTCTGTTGGCCAGGTTTTCACCATGCGCTCAAGAATTTTAACTGCTTTATCAAATTCTTTTGCTTCATAGTGAGCTGCCATCAATAACTGAAACGGTGCTTTCTTTGGCTCTTTTTTAGCATTGAGCTCAATAGCACGCTCAGCAGGCTCTACCACATCTTTAAACTGACCAAGCTCATAACTCGCTTGTGCGATACGCGTGTATACAGTGGGATCTTCTTCACCTGTGAAGTCCATCCAGTCGATATACGCTTGCTTTGCTTCTTTGTACTTCTTGATGTTAGCCAACAAGTCACCAAGCAGCTTCATCGCCTGCTCTTGATCGTTAAAGTTAAGCTCATCTGGCTTGATTGCGTCTTGTGTATACTTAATAGCCAACTGATAGTTGTCTACTTGGGCATATAGCTGACCTAAGTAGCGATCAATAGTCGCACGGTCAAACTCATCAGACGGGTCGAGTTCTTTAAGAACTGCGATTGCGCCGTTGAAGTCTTCTGCATCAACAAACTCAAACGCTTTCATGACCTTCTTACCAGTGCGCTCACTCATGACCTTGGTCTTAGCGTTTTTGCGCTTTTCTATCTCTTCGTAGTTAGGCGCAGCGAATACCGAAGTACTCACTACACTACCAGACAACGAGATAAGCAGAGCGAGTGCAGTCACTTTAGATAGATTTTTCATACTACACTCTCCTTACTGGTCTTGGTTAAGTTTGAAGTCAAGCTGAACAGTGATGCCAGGCTGTTTAACCGGCTTGCCATCAACTACTTTTGGCTTGTACTTCCACTTACGCAAGGCACGCTTAGCTTCACGGTCGAAGATACGACGAGGTTCTGCATCGATTACCTCTACATCTTCTACACCGCCCACTTCGTTAATGGTGAATGAAAGCTGTACCCAGCCTTCTTTACCATCACGCGCGGCTTGCACCGGGTATTTAGGTTCAATTCGAACAAGAGGTGTTGCATCACCATCTCGACCAAATGCACCTGGGCCACTTAGACCACCCGCTGAGCTACCGACATTAACACTTGGCATATTGAAACCGAGTGAACCTGGATTAGGGTTACTATTCTCAGGCTGTGGCGGCTGCGGTTTAGGCGGCTGCTTAGGCGGTGGTGGAGGCGGCGGCGGTACACGCTTACGCTCCTGCACCTTGGATTCAGGTGGATTCGTCATAATTTCGACAACGATCTTCTCTTTCTCGTTGGCTGCCCTGTTATCTCCACCGGAGATTAGGTAAGCCATGAAAAAGAATAAGCCGAAAGTAACTGCCCCACCTGCAATCAGTGAAAACAGAAAACGAATCATTACTTATCTCCAGCGATTGATATCTTATCGATACCTGCAGCTTTAATCTGGTCCATGACCTTTACAACCACACCGTGCTTCGCATCTTTATCCGCTTGGATAATTACGATTTCGGTAGGCTGCTCAGCCAATAGACGTTCAATGTTTGCAGCAACACGCTCGACATCGACCTGACGCTTGTCCATCCAAATTTCACCGTTAGAGCGAATAGCGATGAAGATGTTTGCATTCTTCTTCTTAGTCGCTTGCGCTGCTTCCGGTTTATTTACATCAATACCCGCTTCTTTAACGAACGAAGTAGTTACGATAAAGAAGATAAGCATGATGAATACGATGTCCAGCATCGGCGTCATATCGACGGCTGCTTCTTCTTCTTCACGAAAACGTTGTTTACGTGCCATATTCAAATCTCTCTCTAGTGATGAGGCAAGCTATCGACGAGCTTCTCTTTAGCCATTTTTGCACGTGCTTCAAGACGTGTACTAAAGAATACACCCGATAGTGCCGCAACCATTCCAGCCATTGTTGGGATTGTTGCCATTGAAATACCTGATGCCATTAGTCGAGGGTTACCTGTGCCCTGAGTTGCCATGGTTTCGAAAACCGCGATCATCCCAGTTACAGTACCTAATAGACCAATAAGTGGACATACAGCTACCAATGTCTTAATCAACAACATGCGCTCATCTAATTTTTCAGACGCTTCAGAAATCCATGCATCGCGGATTCTGTGTGCGTACCAAGACGTAGTGTCCTGGCGGGCGTCCCACTTCGCTACAATCCCCTTTTTCATTTTCGGGAACTCAGAGAGTAGGAACCAATAGCGCTCAATCATTAAAACCCACATGAGGAAGAGTGCTATCGCGACCACGTATAATACCTGGCCGCCTGTGCCAACAAAATCCCTGATAGATTCCCAAATCTCCATCAGGACTAGCATTAGGCTTTCTCCTTCTCCGCGTGAGCAGCGATAATACCGGCGCTTTGCTCATCAAGAACGTGGATGATTGATTTACTGCGACCAGCAACAATAGCGTGAACTAGGATTAGCGGTAGTGCCGCAATTAGACCTAGAGCAGTAGTTACTAGAGCCATTGAGATTGAACCAGCCATGATCTTCGGATCACCTGTACCGAACAAGGTAATTTGTTGGAAGGTGTTGATCATACCTACAACGGTACCAAGTAGACCTAGTAGCGGCGCGATAGCAGCTAAGATCTTGATGATGTTGATACCCGCTTCGATACGTGGCGTTTCACGTAGAATCGCTTCGTCTAGTTTAAGCTCAAGGTTTTCAACGTCTTGGTTTTTGTTGTCGTGGTAAACTTTAAGAATACGGCCCAGCGGGTTACCTTCTGAAGGTGAGCTGGTGTTCTTAAGCTGACTCTTGATTTTACCTGAAACGATAGTTAGGTCGATTAGGCGCACAACAGCGATAAGTAGACCAATCACTAGTAGTACAGCGATGATGTAACCTACTTCTTCACCTTGGTGGAAGCGCTCTTCAGGTGTTGCTTTTTGCGTGTTCAGACGCAGGATTGAGCCACGAGTTGGGTCAATGTAAAAGCCTGTGTACTGGTCTGCTGAAGTACCGATTAGGTCTTTCGCTGAATCAAGTACGAAACCGTCTGGCTGACGACCTAGCGGTTGAATTGCTTGGTTTTCAGCAGAGTAAACTAAATAACCGTCGTCGGTAATAAGGTTAAAGTTACCGATACGAGTTACTTGCTTAGTTGATGTTGAACCGTCTAGCTCTGAAACTTCAGCTTCGAAAGAAGATACTTTCGCAGATTCAGTCATTTCAGTTTGTAGGGCAATCCAAAGCTCTTCTAGTTCACGTGTAGTTGGTAGCTCTTTCGCTGCCGCTAGTGAACGAAGAATTTCAGCACGGCCAGGCTTTTCAGCACTAACCAGTGACGCTTCGATTGAACCAATGGTTTCTTGCGCTGCACGACGTACAACACCGAACATCTCACCTAGTGTACCTTTTGCGTTTTCAAGCGCTTGCTCTTTTTCCGCTAGGGTTACTTCGTTTTGAGCATACTCTTTTTGTAGACGCTCGCCACGTGCTTTTTCTGCTGCAAGTTCACGTTTTGCTTGGTTAAGCAACGCTTGCTTGTCAGCGCGTGCAGACAAGAATTCTTGTTCACGCTGTTTGTTTAGTTTGCCTTCAGAGATACGCTCTTTTTTAACTTGATCAAGGATCTGGTCAAGTACTTCTGTGTTTGCATGAGCGTTAAGCGCAGCACCGGCAGAAACTGATAGTACTGCTGCAACAGCAAAACCTTTAAATAGTTTCTTCATTCTTTATTACTCCGCGCCGAAGATTGGAAGTTTAACAAGATCCGGTGCAGCCTGTTTACGGGCCATACGGATTGTCTCTTTAACAGGCTTTAGGAATTCTTCACCCAAAGCTTCCCACTGCTTAGTGTTGTTGTTCCACACCCAAGCATTCTTCTGGTCGAATGATTGCGCAACATAGGCAATACGACCTAGACGTGCGAAGTCTACAGAGATGTCACGACCGTCGATATTTAGGCTACCTTGGTCAGCAACCATTGTCGTACTGTAGTCTTTCTCAACCATGTATGCTTCAAGTACCTGACGGAACTTCTCTGAAGTCGTTACAGAAGCACTGCTCATGATTTCACGTAGTTTTTCAACGCGAGCTAGGCGATCTTCGGTATTAAACGGAACGTCCGCTTTGATGAATTGCTCAAGCGTATCGATCATGCGATACATCAAAGGCACAACGTTTTGTTTAGTTTTGTCGATACCTGCAATCTGGCGCTCTAGTGATTCAATTTGTGAATTTTGATCATCAACTAGACGCTGAACGTGGTCGTTATAGACCTTCATGATTTCAGTTTCATCAACAGTCGCGCGGTAATCAGCGATTAGCTCTTGCGTTTGACCATAGATGTTATCGATTTTAGTTTGAGACTTTTTAGCAGCCGTTTGGATAGTTGCACCCGCTTTGTGGATGTCATTCAACGGATCTGCCATCACATTGTTGCTTGCAAGTGCAGCTGCGCCAACCAACGCAGAAGCTACAAGACTCTTTCTGATTTTAACAGACATAGTTCCCAACCAATTAAGTAATGTTACTTTTTGAATTTTAATTAGCTTGCCTTGTGACAAACCAACCTAGGTATCTTTCTACTGATACCAACTTGCCAATAATGCTAAAAGGTTCCAGTGCTGTCAACTTGATGTTTATCGCAATTTTCCTTGATTTCGTCTTACTTTTTTGGTTTAAACATATTTTTAACAAATCAATTCTACTTATAAGCCGCTATACTGGGCATTGACATAATTTGGAAATGAAAAGTTAAATTTCTTTTTTTTTACAGTAAGTGAGGTATTAGCGGTAAGTTGCTTACTAAGTCAGTCTATATCGGCCATTTGTACCTTTTATAAGTAGTCTCATACCTACTTGGTAGGTAAAGGTTAGTTACTCTGTGTTGCTCGCAATCAACATAAGGCAACTATATAACAATAAACAACAAGGACCTTTTATGTTTAGATTCACCACTGTGCTCACCACCATACTTATATTTTTATACAGTGCTCCAAGCTTGGCACAGCAAGATCAGGAGCAATCATTGGCGCAGGCCTTCGGTGGTTTCAAATGGAATTCCCAATTTGAAGTCGCATACGATGATATTGACCAACTGTTAGCGATGACCGTTGTTAACACGGGAATGTCGGATCGCTCGCGCTTAAAAAGCGAGCAAACTATCGGCACGCGTATGACATCGGGTCGTAATAAAGCAACAGCGCTTGAAGCTAATCGCTTTTATTTTGAAGGCGTTAAAAAGTCTGATCTCAAGCTCGCACTCACTAAAATAAGAGAAAGCCTGGAAAATTTGCCGCAAGAAATGCCCCTAAGTGAGCTTAACAAGAAAGAACAGCTCGCCTATTGGCTTAATCTTTATAACATGACTCTGTTAGAGCAGCTGGTTAAGCGTTATCCGCTGCACTCATTAGATGATGAAATTGAAGATGAAGGGCTCCTTGACGCTAAACTCATTACCGTTGCGGGCCACCCACTTTCACTCAATGACATCCAACAACGTATTGTGTACCCCAATTTTTCAGAAAAGCCGAATGTCATCTATGGCTTCTATCAAGGTTATATTGGCAGCCCCAGCCTTCACCCCGCAGCGTTTAAAGGGGCCACTGTATATAAGCAACTAGAAAAACGCGCAGAAGAGTTCATTAATTCAAATCGCGGCGCTCAAGTTGATGATGAAATACTTGAAGTGTCACAGTATTACCGACAAGCCACATTTTATTTCCCTCAGCTTCAAGATGACTTGAAACGCCATATTGCTATTTATGCTAAAGGCCAATTCGAATATGACCTACGTAACGTTGAAAAAGTTGAGATTGAAATTGAAGATTACACACTCGCCGACTTAACTGGTTCGGCCCGCCAAATTGGCGGTGGCGTCGCGAGCAATCAAGCTGGTATGCTTGATGCTGTTGTTAATGGTTCTGGTGGACAAGCTGCGGGGATGGCGGGCGCGGATGGTGGTTTAGGTGCGCAAAACGTAGGCGTGGTATCACAAACTATGCAAACGCGCACTGCAGACTTCGGTCGCTTTACTCCTGAACAGGCAGAAATTCTGCGTAAGATAAGAGAAAAGCAGGAAATAGCAGCCGGCTCTGTGGAAATCAAAGATATCGATAAAGAGAAAAAGGAAAAGTCGGAAAACTAACATTCAAATGCAGCATTGAAATGTTACTATAAGGTAAAGTTAACATTTCAATGCTGTAATGAAACATTATCAAATCGCGTTCGCGCTTTATCAAAAAGGTCAGTTTTCCCAATCACTCAGCGCCTTAGAGAAGGCCGCTGAACAGAGCCCACAGGATTTATTACTCAAAGCGGCTAATTTGATTTCCTTGAATCAAGGTGCTGATGCTGAACGCGTCCTTCAAGAACTTTTGCGTATTGAACCTGCAAATTTAGGGGCCCAATTTGAGCTCGCTAAGTTGCAATTTAAACGACAAAGCTTTTGTGAATGTATTACCACATTGGCTAATTCAAAGCGCAACGAAGCCACGAACTTACTCTATATCGACGCGCTGATACGGACCTTACAGCTACGCGAAGCCAAAACCTTATTACTACAGAGTAAACGCTCTACCGAGCAGGCGATACATTGGCACTTGCTGGATGTGGACTATGAGCTTGCCTCTGGGCATTACTTGGAAGCCAGTGAGTTGCTTCATCAGCTACTAAACCAACACCACAATAACTTTCATTTACAATATAAATTAGCTTGCTTATACCGTGATGTAGGTGAAACTGAAAAGGCCAAAGCGCTTTTTATCGACTTACAAAAACGGCAGCCAAAACTGCCCGAGTTGAGCTATGTGGTTGGATGTTGCGCTTACGAACTCGGTGATTATCGTAGCGCGCAGCAAGCATTACTTCACACCCTCAGCTTGGCTCCGAATTATATTCCCGCACACGAAAGTTTAAATAAGCTTTACTGGCACACTGAGCAAGAACAACACTATATGAGCAGTTATAAACAGACACTGCATCATTATGACTGGCACCCAGATTTAGTGTTGTCCGCCATCGAACAACTAATACGCATAGGCCATATAGATGAAGCTCAGCAGCTATGTGCCCAAGGCCTCGGAAAGTTCAATAGCGACCCTCGGTTTGTGCATGCAAAAGCGCTGATTTTAGATAAACAAGGTAAAGGCGAGCAGGCTTACTCCTTGTTCCGAGAAGCTGCCAATTTATGCCCCAGTGTCACACGTTACCAAATTGATTTGGCGAACTGCGAACTTGAGCTGAGTCATTATCACGCTGCCGAAACACTCATAAAACAAGCGCTAGATTACGCCCCAGACAATCAAGAGCTATGGGCTTATTTAAGCACAATATGGCGCTTGAAGGGCGATGAGCGATGGCAGTGGCTGTGCGACTACGAGCATACGGTTAAGGTTAAATCATTACCTACGCCTGCTCGCTTTTCTCAATTGTCGGACTTCTTATCTGAACTCTCGGCACTTTTAACAGCCAAGCACCGTAAAGTGACCAAGCAACCATTAGATCAAAGCGTTGAATTAGGCACACAAACTTCAGGTAACTTGCTGTTTTCTAATCATGTGCTCATAAAAGAATACAAATGGGCATTGCACCTAGCCATTACCGAATATTTAGCATCTCTACCAACCGATCGTTCACATCCCCTTTATAGACGCAACTATGGCCAGTTTAAAGTCAATGGCAGTTGGTCGGTACAGCTTGGAAAAGGCGGTTATCATCGCAACCATATCCACCCCTCAGGATGGATTTCAGCCCCGGCTTATATTCAAGTACCGCAGTCAATGCATGAGAACGATCCCACACGAAGTGGGTGGCTGCGCCTTGGAGAAACCTGTTTGAATTTAGGTGAGCGAGAGCAGATAGACAAGCTCATTTGCCCTCAGCCGGGACAGATTATTATTTTCCCAAGCTACCTGTGGCATGGCACCTACCCTATCACCAGCGAACAACCGCGTGTCACCTTGCCCACGGACATTATGCCAACCGCTTGAACCGGCTCACAGCAGTTCACTGAAATAGGGGTATGCGCGCTGCGCTAAAATCGCCTCTTTATAGTGCTTAAAACGGCCGACGGATGAGCTATACAAAGGCTTTCTAACTTGCCATACGCTTGCAGTTTTAACATGTGAGCGCTGATTATGAAAGCGCTCTGCCTCACCGTTATACTGGATACCTAGCTGAGAAAACAATGTCGTGAGCACTTGCTCCGGCTGCGCTACTAGTTGTTCATACTCAACAGTCATAATGTCATTGCCGTACTGCTGATGCCAGTGCGCTTTGAGGCGCTGTTGATGTTCATACATGTGACGAATGTTATCAAGGTCAGTTGCATAGTTAAGGCTCGGCCCCAAACGCTGAAAGTAAGCCGAAAGCGCGTTATCTCTTATATCACGTTGCGTCCATATCACTTTTAAGCTGGGGTAGAGCTGCTTTAATATGTCTATATAGAGGTAATTTTCGGGCCGCTTATCAGTAACCCAATCGTGCCCCTTGGCCACACTCACTAACAAGTCATCATACGCATGAGCGAAACCCGGCGTCCCTGCTTTATTCAGCAACTGCATTGGTTTGTTGGTGAGATCAAATAGCTGGCGATGTACAAACTCCAACTCACCACCGGCCTGAATATAGCTGCTAGCGCCTAATATTTGCTCTAATAAAGTCGAACCCGAGCGGAACATACCACAAATGATAATTGGCTGGACTGATGGCGAGTCTTGCGCGGCTAGCTGAGATATATGTTCGGCGCGGGCGAAAATATTTTGTTCAATGCGCTCAAGTGAAGCAACATTGAATGGTGCAAGAGATTGCTTATTGAGAGAGTTAGCTTGATAGTAATGCATCCACGCCTGTTCATACAGTTTCGCATCATCGAGCGCTTTGCCACAACTATAGTGTAAATCACACCTTAGTTGCGCGGGCATATTCGTCATCATATCTTGGCATCGAGTCACATAATTGTGCGCCGACTCAGTATTGAACTGATCTAGGTCAGCAAGACGCGACAGTGCCAATGGGTGCTGCGCATCAATGGTCAGGACCTGCTCAAACAATTGCTTTGCAGCGAGCCTGTCTCCGGCAAACTCTTTAATCGCAGCGAGATTAAAGAGTGCATCAACATAATCTGGCTTTAGCTTTAGTGCTCTATCTAGCCACTGCTTCGCGGTCTCCGGGTCAAGTAACAGCTCAGAGTACACCAATGCCAAATTGAGGTGCACCTCATGAGGGTCTTCAATGCCGAGCTCTAAAGCTCGCTTAAAGTGCGCTATCGCTATTTCTGGGCGTGTTGCTTTGCGGGCATAGTACCCGCAATTGAAATGTGCTGTTTCGTCGGTGTCATGACACTGCAAATAACGCTCATACCCAGCAAAAATAAAAGCAAAATCTTCTAAATGCTCACCGATATCAGTAATAACTTGACGATACTCGCGACTACTCGGGTTTAATTGCTGTAAACACACGACATAGTTTTTGGCTTCCTCCCAGCGCTGTTCTGCTAAGGCTAAGCGCAGTAAATGGCGAAACGCAGGCTCTTTTGTGTCGGTTTTCTTAGCCAACTCTTGAAGCAGAGTAATGGCTTGCTCTTTATTGTCTTCTTTTAATAGCGCTGCGGCATGTTGCAAGCTAGTCAAGCGGCCTCCAAAAACCATGAGATAGGATTATTAATATTAAAATTTAGCAACAAAAAAAGCGAGCCGAAGCTCGCTTTTTCAGGGATTAATCAAGTTTAGAACTTGAATGTTACGTTTGCGTGGAAATAACGACCTAATGTGTCGTAGAAGCCAGCAATCGCGTTACCGTTGGTAGAAAGCGAACCGCCTACCAATGGTGGCTCTTTATCCATGATGTTGTTAACACCCACTAATACGCTGGTGTAATCATTGATAGTGAAGCTACCTTTAAGGTCTAAGTAACTTTGTGAGCTGATGCCATCTTGAACAAGCGTATCATCACCACTGTAGTCACTAACTTCACCGTAGTAACGCCATTTCAACGTAGCACGCCAGAAGCTGCCAGTGTCATAGTTCATAGTGAACACGTGACGCCACTCAGGCTGTGCAAAACACCCATTATCAAGTGTACCTACACAGTCATACGCCTCAGTAATACCTGGGAGGTTATCGTACTCTTTGGTGATGAAATATGAACCAATTAAGTTAGTTGAAAGCGTACCGCCTGCAACTTCAAAGTCATAATTCGCAGAAAGGTCGATACCCTCCCAATGCAATTGACCCAAGTTGATATCTGTCGCTACCACTTGACCGCTACCTACCCATAGGCTGCCGCTTCCTGGTGTACGTTGAACGTCATCACATACTGCTGGGTCTCCAGTAATACCACACTGACGAACAATGACTTCAGGGTCGATATTGCCAATCGCGTCTTCAAGTTCAATATCCCAGTAATCGAGTGAGAAGTTAAGCCCTTCAATTGGCTCAGCCACTAGACCTAGGGTAATGGTATCCGCGATTTCAGGTGTCAAGTCAGGGTTACCACCGAAGAAACCATTATACTGATCCGCAGGGCTCTTACCTACGCTACCGTATTGGGAAGCAGATACACCTGTGTTCGCACATTGTGTGGCTGTAAGTTCTGGCTCATCGCCTGCACATGGATCTACACCTGGCCATAAACCAGAGCTTTGCTGTGCGAAGAGCTCACCGTTGTTTGCAGCACGTACTGCACGGTTATAGCTTGCACGGATTTTCCAATCAGACGTTACATCCCAGTTAATGGCTGCTTTATAAGTAGGCTCTGAACCTGAGGTGCTGTAATCTGACCAACGGTAGGCTAAATCAAGGGTGAAGTTTTCGAAGCCTGTTTTACCCTCTACAATCGGTAAGCTTACCTCTGTATAGAATTCAGTTACATCGTAGCTACCTTCCAGGCTCTTAGTTGTACCGCCTTGACCTAACAGAAGGCCTTGCGCGTATACTTCATCCGCTGTACGTTCAAAGTTTTCTTCACGATACTCTGCACCAAATACCGCTGCAATTGGGTAATCTGAGCTCGGTAGCGTGTAATCAAATTCACCTGAGACGAAACCACCTAGGATGATTTGTTCTGTAACACCGTTCAAGATAGCCGTACCCGTAAGTGCACCGGCCGCCTCTGAGGTTACGCCCTCGTAGGTGAATACTTCGTATGGAATACAACCATCGCTGTCTGCACAGCTTTCACCATTCGCTGAAAGCGCTGTGGTGATGCGTGGACCAAAGAAGTCGTTAATATACGCTGACGATGATGACGTTGAGCCGTATTGAGCAGTCACATCATACGTCCAAAGGTCGCTCAGCTCACCGCGCGTACCCAATACCATACGGAATGAGTTGTGCTCAAGCTTATCTGAACGGGGACCGCCTTCTACGTTACGCTTACCAATATAGGTTGCGAACTGATCACCAGAGCCGATGCCGAAACGATCTGCTAGTGCTTCACGTTGTGCATCAGAGATAAGTGGGCTATCGAAATCCATCACATAACTGGTATCGAAGAAGGTGCCCGACTCCGCGATTTGCGCTGTAGTGCGGTCACGCATGAACATAGTTTCAACATAAGGGTTGAAGTGCTCATTAATTTCATAGTTAGCAAATAAACCAAATGTATGACGCTCATCTGGGCGCATAAAGTGGTTAATAGGTGCATAGTTATACACATTGCCTACTGAATCGGTGAAGCCACTGTCTGGCGTAAGTGTCCAGTACTCATACATGTCTTCGCCGAAATCTACACCACCGGTTTCGGTCGGAAGTGATACGTAGAAGTTAGGAATAACCGCGTTACCAGAACCACCACACGAAGTACCTGCGGCGTCTAATGCACATGAAGAGTAGTCACGTGCACCTTGACGCAGCTCGTTTTGCTTGGTGTAGGTAACATAGCCGACCGCATGACCTTTACCGCCATCAAAGGTGCCGCCAAGTGTTGCACTGAAATCAAACGCCGCGCCATCAAAACCGTCGCTACCGCTTGGATATTCGAAGCCCTTCTCATCCATCAACCCTTGGATGTACTCATTGTCATTATCGTGTTGGTACGCAGAGCCACCAATATCAACTTGGAAGCCTTCGAAGTCATCATTCATTACGAAGTTAACAACACCGGCTACCGCATCGGCACCATAAGTTGTTGAACCACCACCGGTCATTACTTCAACGCGTTTAATTAACGCAGCTGGAATTTGGTTAATATCAGCCGATTGCGTGTAAATACCACCAGCCTGTGCTCGACGACCGTTGATAAGTACTAGCGTACGCTGAGCACCCATACCACGAAGGTCAAGTGTTGCTGTACCGGTTGCACCATTTGATTGGAAAGCAGTTTGTGATGCTTCGATTTGCGGAAGGTTATTCATGATATCTTCGACGCGGGTAAAGCCCGACATAGCGATATCTTCTGCAGAGGTTACTTGTACTGGAGTAGCTGTTTCAAGATCAGTACGCTTGATACGCGAACCGGTTACTTCGATACGCTCGACATCATCAGCACCCTCTTCAGCAGCGATGGCATTTGCCGAAATGCCTGCTGTTGAAGCAGCACCAAAAGCAAGTGCTAAGCGCACTGATTTTGCGATTTTGCTATTTAACATTAGATTCTCCCTGGATCACTTGTAGACGTGATTGTTTTTATTGCGGCTGTTAACCGCTTGTAATTAAATGCACTAAGTAATGCACTTTGATTGTGATAATAAACAATTATGGAATTATTGGTCAACACCAAATTAACAAGACAACTATATCTATAACAAATAACGCTTAATAAATATAAAATCCCAACACTTAGATCAAAAAAGGAACAATGGGGATGCTTTTGTAAACAAAGAGGTTTTTAGATTAAATTAATGTGAACTGACTATCTAGGGGGCAGTGAAGCGATGCGTCGCACACATCAGCAATATCATCGATGATGGGTTTTAGCTGTTTCTCAAGGTAATGAGCTAAGTCCAGAGGCCTACTGCAAGGGGTACAGCGAGGACCATCAACTGTTATAACGTACTCAACCCAATCACCTTTAGCGTAACTTTGAGTGCTATTTCGGGCAGCCTTCACATGAGGGGGGGTTGCTTTGGTGTATTCATCAGGACTTTTGCCTAAGCGTTTGGCATAAGTTAAGAGCTGGGCGTTATCCCCTTTTTGTAAAATGTTAACATAATTATCAATGATATGTTGCAGATTTGCTCCGGTGAATAATCCTTGAAACAGTTCACCTTGAAACTTTCTCGCCAGTGGCGTCCAATCGCTACGCACCGACTCCATGCCTTTAAAAACGAGCTCACGGTGCTTCTGTACCAATAAACCAGTGTAACGTTTCTTCGTTCCCGCGTCTTTATGCCTTGCCTTGGGCATAAAAAAAGGTCGATATAGGCTTTCGTATTCAAGCTCCAAATAGCTAGGTATTCCATAGCTTTGTTCAAGTGTTTGCCGCCAACGGTCGTTAATTTTTGTCACTAACTCTTTGGCTAACGTATGGCTTTGTTCGTCACTAAGCTTTTCGGGTAGTGCGATAAAGGTAGAGTCGGTATCGCCGTAAATCACATCAACGCCGTATTCAATCAGCCACTGTCGCGTTGTTTGCATAATATCGTGCCCGCGTAAGGTAATCGAACTGGCTAGCCTAGGGTCGTAAAAGCGACAGCCTTTTGAGCCAAGCACGCCGTATAGGCTGTTCATGATAATCTTGATGGCCTGCTGAAGATGAGGGTCGCGGTGCTTTTTGGCCTCTTGACGGGCCTGTGCGAGGCTGGCAACCAGATCAGGAAGATGATGTTTGCTGCGAGAAAAAAATGCCTCATGATACCCAGCAATTGCGTCATCAGGGGCATTGAGTCCCTCTATTAAGCCCATGGGATCGATACAAAAGGTACGAATAATACTCGGGTAAAGGCTTTTAAAGTCAAGAACGGCAACATTTTGATAAAGACCGGGCACCGAGTCCATCACATAACCGCCTGGGCTGTCGAAGGTCAATCCATGATCGCCTAAATTAGGAGCCACATAGCCACTGCGATGTAACAATGGCAAATAAAGGTTAGTGAACGCTGCGACCGACCCTCCTAGCCGTTCTAATGGCAGCCCTGTAAGCTGGGTCCGCACAATAGCAAAGTCGACCAATTCTAGACGAGCAAAGATGGCTAATACAAGCTCACAGTCTTTTAAGTTATATTCAGCAAGTTGCAGTTTATCTTCGTTGAAAAGCCGGGAAATCTCGGAAACTTTGTCTTTATTTCCGATAAGCTTTCGCTCGCCAAGGATTTCGTGGGCAACATTATCAAGGGCAAAGCTGGGGTAGTAATATGTGGCGTTTTTAAGCATATCAATGCCATCAAGTACCGCGCGCCCGGGAACTATAAGCTTAGCGACTTTTCCTCCGCGCCACACAACCGCCTCGTTATTGCGTCCTAAATTAAGACGAATACCCAATTGCTGAGCGCGATAGCACAGCAGCTGAAAGTCAAAATCGACCACATTCCAACCAATGATCACATCAGGGTCAATATGGTGTATGAGCTCCTGTAACCGCACGAGCAAAGCGGCCTCGTCCTCAACATAATCAAGCCACGAGCGCTCTTCTGTGTTACGCCCAACCATCAGCACCTTTTTAAACCGTTCACTTACCAAGCCAACACTGTAAAGCACCCCATCGCCACTGCATTCAATATCCAGCGATAAAACCCGCAAAGTGGGCCGGTAGTGGGGATGGCTTTTAAACCGCGCTTGAGCTAAGGTGCCATTAGCACTAAAGGTGCCGTCTACCCAAACGCCGCCGCGAATAAATCGCTCCATTAAGAAACGCTCGTGGGCGCGGATATCATCTTCGTATAACGTAATCCCCTGCTCTTTAAGCTGTTCTCGCGCCGCATAAAACTGATTCAAGTGCGTGAAATAACACCCTGCCATGGGTTTACCGGCAAAAGAGTGCAGCGCTACTGCGCGGATATCACAAGGCAAGTTGGCGGCTTGGAGTAATTTTGTCACTCGCTGCTGCTGCGATTGAGCAACGAAAAATACCGCAGACTCAGCGACAGATTGTGCTTTAACTGGGCCGTTGTCTGTGGCCAGCCAAAAGACATGACTGATACCATCGCTCAGTTGTCGTGTTTGCGCGGAAAGGATAAACCCTGCTATTGGAGCCAACCGAATACCTATAGAAGTGAGTAAATACAGCGCGTTGTTTTCTATGCCTTGCCCAAGCATCGCGACATAAGTGAATTGTCACTTGAGTCATATGCAGCCACACTCTAAAATGGTCGCACTGTAAATATATACATAAGTTGATACACCATGCTATCCGATCCGCTGAAAAAAACAATCCGAAACGCTCATCAGCGGATAGCTTCAAGCATGGATGATTATCGCCCTCGTGCCAGCCAAAACTACTTGGTCGCAGAGATAGCAAAAACACTCGCTGGTGAATATGACAAAAAGCAACGCATTTGCGTGGTCGAAGCCGGTACCGGAACCGGCAAATCTTTGGCCTATTGCTTAGGTGCCTTACCACTGGCACTCAAACGTAATAAAAAGCTGGTGATTGCAACCGCTACAGTGGCCTTGCAAGAGCAGCTGCTCTATAAAGAGTTACCCTTTTTTGCCCAGCACAGCGGTCTTATTTTTAGTTATGATTTGGTCAAAGGCAGGGGACGCTATATCTGCACCCATAAGCTCCATAACGCCGTCAATGGCGAACAAGAGCAACTGGCGTTGATGCCCACCTTAAGCTCTCCTTTGAGTGACATGGAGCAAAAATGCCTGCATCAGCTGCATGATGCTTATCAAAACAAACAGTGGCAAGGTGACCGAGACTCATGGGCCGACGTGATCCCAGATCGCGTATGGCACCTCATTGCCTGTGATAAGCATGCCTGCCAACGGCAGATGAAAGCACACCAAACCTGCCCTTTCCATCTTGCGCGGCAAAAAATAGCGCAAATGGATGTGTTAGTGGCCAACCACAGTCTATTATTGGCTGATTTGGAGCTCGGCGGTGGCGTGATTTTGCCAGAGCCAGAAAACTGTATTTATGTGATTGATGAAGCACACCACTTACCGCATATCACTCGCGACTTTTCATCTGCCGCAGCCACCTTAAAA
Organism: Pseudoalteromonas sp. CO325X; assembly: GCF_004208955.1. Lineage (NCBI taxonomy): Bacteria > Pseudomonadati > Pseudomonadota > Gammaproteobacteria > Alteromonadales > Pseudoalteromonadaceae > Pseudoalteromonas > Pseudoalteromonas sp. CO325X. The sequence continues at coordinate 19,840 of NZ_SGPG01000036.1, read as the reverse complement.
GGGACTCAGGATTGGCTCGAGAAACTACTCAAATTCAGCGGCAAAATGGCGCAAACCATTTTTAGCGCCAGCGCATCAGGCAGCCAATTTAAGCTCAATGATGCCCTTGATGATGTGGCCAGAGGCATGAAAACCGTGCTGAGTATGCTTGATAGTGCAGACTTTCAATACACCGAAGACGACACCTATCGTTTCTCACACGGAGTGCTGCCGCAACAGCTCACAGTGCAAGCCAAAGATATCAGTGAAGCCAGTAAAACGGCGCTACGCACCCTCAACAAGATGCACGAAGCACTCAGTAGCGACGTAAATGATGGCGATGTGAAGCCGTTTATTGCTGACCCTATTTTAGCTGAAAGTGGGCAATATATAGCCCGCTTAGAAACGCTACAAAAACTGTGGCAAAGCTATGCTAAAGAAAGCGAAAGCGTTCCTCATGCCAGGTGGATAAAGCGCATGGAGTATAAAAACCACCACGACTATCTCTTGAGTGACTGCCCTATAGAAGTGGGATTTTACCTCAAAGATAAATTATGGCGCGAGTGCGCAGGAGCGGTATTGTGCTCGGCCACACTCAGCGCCTTGGGCTCCTTTGAACATTTTGCCCATGAAAGCGGGCTACGCTCAGAGCAAGGAGTTAAGTTTATTAAGGTGCCCTCACCGTTTGATTACCCCAACCAAGCGCAGCTGCATATTCCCAAAACCGAGTGTGAGCCAACCGACAAAGCGTTTAGCGACTACCTTGCCAAAGCACTGCCCAACACCTTAGATAAATCCAAGGCCAATCTGGTGTTGTTTGCTTCCTATTGGCAAATGCACCATGTCGCCGAGCGTTTGCGTAAACAGGGGTGGGATATTTTGATGCAAGGCGAGCTCTCTCGGGATACATTGATCCGCCGTCACAAACGCCGTATTGATGATGCCCAAGGCAGTGTGCTGTTTGGCACCCAAAGTTTGTCTGAAGGGCTGGATTTGCCTGGCGATTACCTTACTAATCTAGTGATCACAAAAATCCCGTTTGCGGTGCCTACCTCACCGATTGAAGAAGCGCAAGCAGAGTTTGTGGAGCAAAAAGGAGGCAATCCGTTTTTATCCATTACCGTACCGGACGCCGCCAAGAAATTAGTACAAAGCTGTGGTAGACTGCTGCGCAAAGAAAGAGACAGTGGTGTTATTACCATTTTCGACCGTCGCTTAATCACCAAGCGTTATGGTAAAGCCATGCTCGATACCTTGCCGCCCTTTAAACGAAAAATAGATTATTAGATGTTTGAACTAGCTCTCGACCCATCGACTTGGGCCATTTTATGCGCCGTAGCCCTTGCTGCAGGCTTTATCGATGCTATCGCCGGCGGCGGCGGTATGTTAACCGTACCTGCCCTACTTACGGCCGGATTACCCCCGCATTTAACGCTGGGAACTAACAAGTTAGCGGCCAGTTTTGGCTCACTGACAGCCAGTGTCACCTATTACCGTAAACGTTTGTTCGACCCTAAGTTCTGGGCTGCGTCGATTCTCGCCACCGCTATCGGCGCTACCTTAGGCACCTTATTGGTCGATAGTATGAGCACCGAGTTTCTCAACAAACTCATTCCTGTGGTGATCATCGCCGTCGCTATCTACTCGTTATTTGGCAAGCTCAGTCCACAGCAAAGTAACGATTTACCGCTGCTCTCTGGCGCTATGCGTATAAAACAGTGGCTACAAGGCTTAGCCTTAGGCTTTTTCGATGGCATGGCTGGCCCAGGCACGGGCACATTCTGGACCGCGTCAAATAGCCTCCTTTATAAAATGAGCCTGTTGATCAATTGCGGTTTAGCCCGTTCGATGAATTTTGTCAGTAACTTTATTTCGCTGATCACCTTTGTAGCCCTCGGTCATGTTAACTTCTTACTCGGCGCCACCATGGGGTTATTCTTGATGTTAGGGGCCTGGCTGGGGGCTCATTCAGCTATTCGCTTCGGTTCAAAAATGATCCGCCCGGTATTTAACACCGTTGTTATTGTGTTAGCACTGAAACTCGTCTACGAGGCTTATTTGTAATGAGCTCTGGCCATGCATTAGCGCGATTACAGCAACAACTGGAGCGTCTGCGCAGCGATGCTGAACAATTTGATAAAGCCAATTGGTTTGCTAAAAATCGTTTTATGCAATCCAAACATGCATTGTTCGATCGCAGTGTGTTTAATAGCAAAAGTATGCTACTCGTTGATTACGTTGATGAAGTGCAAACACAGCTTGAAAGACTAACGAGAAGCCTTGAGCATCAAGGTCGTCATCAATATGGTTTTGCTCTCACGCATATTACCGAGCAAATAGAAGCCATTGTCAAAGTACTTAAAGCAACGCCTGTGTGGGCGAAAGAAAATACACCTACGGCGAGGGCAAAAAAGTACCAAAAAGCGGTGAAAAAAATTATTCAGCCAACCAATGAGCTTTATCAAGAGCTGGCTAAAAATCACGAATTTGAACGTCGCTTGGGGCAAATGATTGACGACCGCAAACAACAGATGCAAGGCGCTGATGCCGCCACCGTTACTAAGTTAAATCAGGAAGTCTTAGCGCTGCACGCACGCTTAGGACGCTGTCGTAAGGCCATTAGCGCCTGTGAAGAAAAAATACAATTAGCAGAGAAACAAGCGATACGATGAAATTATTTTATCACCCTATCTACTCTCAGCTCGACCTACCTGCTCACCATCGTTTTCCAATCAGTAAATATCAACAACTCTTCGACATGCTGTGCGCACACCCGGAACTCAAATCAGGTTTTACCATTAGTTGCGCCGAACCTATCTCGGTGAGCACGTTAGCGCTTACTCATGATGCTGACTACGTTCATCAGTTCATCACTGGCACGTTGGCAGATAAAGCGCAAAAACGCATCGGCTTTTGCCACAGCGACGCTTTGGTAGAGCGCACCCTACAATCAGTTGGCAACACTTTGGGCGCAGCCCAAGCGGCACTTAAAGACGGGGCTGCGATGAATTTAGCTGGCGGTTACCACCATGCATTTGGCAATTATGGCAGTGGCTTTTGTATTTTTAATGATGCTATCACCGCAGCCCGATATTTGTATCAAGCGGGGCTCATTGATAACGCCCTTATTATTGATTTAGATGTTCACCAAGGTGATGGCAGCGCTGCCATCGCTGAAAGTGACAACGCCATTACAACCTTGTCATTGCATGGTGAGCGTAACTTTCCACGCATCAAGCAAAGCTCAGATTACGACTTTGCTCTGCCCTTGCATTGCGACGACCGTGTTTATTTGGAGACGCTCACACAAGCGCTCAAGTTAACGCAGCGTCTGCATCGCCCGGATATTATTTTCTATAATGCCGGGGCCGATGTACACAGCGATGATGAGTTAGGAACACTGAGCCTAAGCTTGGCCGGTGTCAGCGCCCGTGATGCTCAGGTGCTTACTCATGCAAAACACCATCAAATCCCAATTTGCACTATGCTTGGCGGCGGATATCAACGCAATGTAGAGCAGCTTGTCAACGTGCATTGGCAACTTGTAGAGCAATTTCATCAGTGCTTTATATTGGACAGTTAGGTAACCTGAGCTATGCTAATTAAGATGGTATAGTTACGGGAAAACAGTGAGTTATGAAACTACATGACGACGTCCACAATTATTACGAAAAGTTGGTATTAGAGGAAATCGATCGCCAACAATTGCAGCATATGTATGACAGCGATACACTAGCAGACCTATGTTGTACGGTGCTCAATCAACTTCCACCCCGCTATATTCGCTTTGATGTTGACATGGCATTTTACCTATCCACAGCTGAGGCTGAGCAAATGCAGGAGAAGGTTGAGGCCGCCGTAAAAGTAGCGTTAAGCCTAATCGCAAAGCGAGGAAGTCATGCCCAAACCCGAGAACAATCTCGATAACGCACCAGAAGAAGTCAAATTAGCCGTAGATCTAATCATGCTGTTGGAACAAAACGACATTGAACCAAGCACCGCCCTCGCGGCATTGGATATTGTACGCCAAGATATGCAAAGGCGAGTACAATCAGACTGAGTCGTGTAACCTAAGCCGCGCCACCTGTCTTAGCTTGCTTTAACTTAGAAAAGCGACCCATTAACATAAGTTCGGGTCGCGCTTAAGCGCATCATGCTCAAGCTTAGCCAGCTCTGCGATGAGGCCATCAATCAATCCCATAGCCTGTTCCGGGTGCTCACCTTTTAATATCTTATCCGCTTGCTCCGCTAATGCTTGAAGCTGCTCGAAACCAAACATTGCAGCGCTTCCTTTAAGGGCATGAACCGATTTACCAAGCCCGATTAGGTCCCCATATCTGGATTGGTTTTCTAGCTGCACCCGCTGCTCAGCCAACCCTGATACATAGTCATCGCGAAGAGCCTGCATATCCGACTCAGGCAAATCAATATCAACAAATTGCTCCGGCAGTGCGAGATAGTGGGCAATCTTTTTAGCAAACTGCTCTCTGTCGATGGGTTTGCCAAGGTGATCCGCAAATCCAAGCTTTAAATATCGCTCAATTTCATGGCTCATGGTGTTCGCCGTGAGTGCAATCACCGGCGTAGTACATCCCGTCGCTTGCAAAAACGACAGTGCTTGCTCGCCATCCATAATCGGCATTTGGATATCCATTAACACCAGGTCGAAGTCTCTTTCCAGCGCCTGAGTAACAGCTAACTGCCCATTTTCGACCCAAGTCACCTGCAATCCCATGCGCTCCAGTATACGCTGCAGCAATTTGGCATTATCACGGTTATCCTCTGCCAACAGTACATGGCCATGCAGCTCACTTTGAGCGATACAATCCTCACTATGCTCATCTGCATTGAGCGCTTTGCTGTAGCTCTCTAACCATTGCGTTTGCTCAGTTGTTTTAAGCGCTAAGTCGACAGTAAAAGCGGTGCCCTGCCCCTGAATACTCTGCACGTCAATATCGCCGCCGAGTTTGCGCGCCAAGCTCTTTGATATATTTAGGCCCAACCCAGTGCCACCATATTTACGTGACGTGGAAGAGTCCGCCTGATAGAAGGCTTCAAATAGCTGAAACTGTTCTTGCTCACTCATGCCAATACCGGTGTCTTTTACGGTGATAATAAGGCGCTCATCCTTTGCTGCAACATCAATATTAATGCTGCCAACACTGGTAAACTTTAAGGCATTGGCGGTTAAATTTAACAGTATTTGTCGTAACCGAGTGGCGTCGGTGTAGATATAGTCCGGCAATGGAAAGTGGTAATGCAACGAAAATCCCAAACCTTTATCGCGAATTTGCTTACCAAGAATAGACTCCACTTGGCCTATGGCGCTAAATAAGTGCGTTTTCGCGCTTTCGACCTCAAGACGGTTGGCTTCTATTTTCGACATGTCGAGAATATCATTGAGTAAACCAAGCACATGGCGGGCGTTTTGTGCAATCACATGGGTCGCTTGGCTTTGCTCATTCGCTTTTACATCCCCTAATAACAGCCCTTCGGCGTAACCAATGATAGAGGTCATAGGAGTGCGGATCTCATGGCTCATGTTCGCCAAAAAGCGAGTTTTTGCTTCGCTGGCATCCCGTAGCTCAACCGTTAACGCCTGCAACTCCCCCGTACGCTCTTGCACTTTTGCTTCAAGATTTTTAGTTAATTCAACATTGGCATCATTAATCAGTCTAAACTTGTCGGCCACGGCAAAAGCGAGTAACAACGCATCCAACGCTGTACCGATTAAACCAAGGTGATACAAATTAATATTGACCGAAGGCAATAGCCCAAGATTAGTTAAGTTGCCCACCATATTTGGTAGCGCCATACACATGTAAGCCAACACAAAATAACGGGCTGGTTTGTAGCCTTGCATTATTCGTCTAATACCAATGTAAAGCCCTAAACACAGCGCTATCGCGGTCGCGAATGTGGCCCAAATAAACCCAGCTCCGGGGGAGATTACACTTATTGGCAAACCAATTAACGACACCCATGAGAAGATTAACGCTCCTCGGGCAAACCGTGGGTGGGTCTCATTAAGCTTGAGCAGGTGGATGTAAAATAGGGTATTAGCCAAAGGTGTTAGAATAAAGCCAAACCAGTGCAGAGCGGTCAAGTCGATGGTAAAAAGCTGGCTCGGAATATGAAAGAAGTGACTCCATGCAAACACCCAGGCGGCAGTAAAAAATGCATAGTAAAGATGGGTTTTGTCTTTCGAACCTAGATAAATCAATAAGTTATAGAGCCCCAGTACAATACCCACACTGAAACACAGCATCATGATGAGGTTTTCCCAAATCGCTTGCTGCTGATAGTCACCCGGCGTAGATAGCTTTATCTTGGGTGGGGTATAAAATGCCGCGCTATGAAACTCAGTCACGATAATTACCGACTCATCTACCGGCAGGGTGAGTGTTTTCCCATAGTGAAAAGCAAATTCATACTGACCGCGCTCACCGCTTTGATAAAGCGTGCTTCCTGATTGCGTAAATACCTGCGTATTAATGACAGATACCACGCTATTGTAGGGGGCATACACCCACTGCTGCTGCGCAGACTGATTGGTAACCTTGTAGACGCTAACGTAACGCCCACCAAATAACTGCGGACGCTCTACTTTAGGCTGCTGTTCGAGCCAGCTAAGTAACTGTTTTTTTGATGTCGGTAATTGAGCTGTTTCGCTGATGCGGTAGTAATGGGGTGGCACGTCAAAATCCACGGAGTTCTGTGTTACCACCACGTGCTGCAAACTCGCCGAATGTGTCTGGGCACTTATCAGCAACAGTAACCCCATCAATACCTGTATTAAGTGCCTCGTCACAACAACCTCAAGGATCTATCTTAAAAATGGAAGGTTACATCCAAACCTACACGCCGGCCCTCGCCCTTGAAGTCTTCATACATTCCTAGAAACTCGCTGAGATCGAACTTTAAATGGCTGTAGTGTGTATCAAACAGATTTTTTGCCCATAACCTTGCTTGCCATTGCTGGTAATCGGCCACAATATGCGCATCCCACAGCGTATAATCGCCTTGAGACGCAATAGGGTTTTCGTTTTGATCAAAATAATAATCTGATTGGTAATCAAATGACACCCCCGCCCTCATATCGACGTTGGTCCATGCCCACGAGTAAGCGAGTGCGCCATTGATATTCCACTTAGAGGTGAATGGCAACCTATGGTCCGTCAAGGTGTTGCCTAGGGGATCTGTATATTGCTCAAACTCTGCATTAGGAATATAACCAAGTGCCAAGTGTGCACGCCAGGGCCCTTTAGGGCGATAGTACATTGCCAGCTCTGCTCCGCTAATACGCGAACTAGCGACATTTTCTAACAGTTGCAAAGGCGGCTGCTGAGGGTTAGCTGAAGCTTGATTCATGAAGACTTGTTGGTCATCGTACTGATAGTAAAAAATAGCCCCATCAAAACCAAACCCTGAGCGCATTACTGGCGTTTTAAACCCTACCTCATGGGCACTAAGCTGCTCTGGTCCATAATTAGCCTGTTGCGCCTGCTCTGGCGTAGATAAGAAACCGCCATTGTAGCCCCCGCTCTTGTGGCCGTCTGAATAACGGTAATAATAAAGGTTATCACGGCTATCATTATAGTGTAGCGCCAGCTCCGTAGAAACGCCGTCATCATCTTGCTCTCCACTGACTTGGTAATAATCAATGGTGACACCGCCTTGAGGGTCTGCGGCAATCGGCACATTGAGTGTGGAAACTGAATCATACTCGACAGTTTCATCGCTGTAGCGTATCCCAGTAATCAATGCCCAACGCGGTGATAACTGCCATTGGGCATGAGCAAACAGTGCCCAAGAGCGAGTGTCTATCTCATTATCGTATAAAAAATTAGCCGTCAGGCTCGGGTCTAAGATGCCGCGAAAGTCACGCAGCAAATCATTGTTATTTAACTGCTCTATTTGCTCGGATAACTGATATGCACCCAAGGTAATATGATGCTGCTGATAGTGTCCTTGCAGTCTTAGTTCGTTGCTCAAGCTGCGTGTCTGCAACCCGAGGTTTCCTTCGCACAACCGCGCGAGCGAGCCATCGCAATTAAAACCATGGTCGCGCTCAAGGTCGCTCACTCCCAGTAACCAGAGCGCTTGCCAGTGAGTGTTCACTTGCCAACCTAACTCATTAGTGAGTCCCCAACGGGTGGTTTCATGAGCATTGTTGTTGTTTACCTTCACCGCCCAGAAGTCATCGCTGCCATCATTAAAACCAAATGCGTCAACACACTCACCTTGGTTAATTTGAGCCAATGTACAAGGTGAGCCATCGCTGGGAGATATAATTCCAATGTTTCCGACAGGCTGTGTCAGTCCCTGCCAGCGACTGTACTCAACTTTAGTGAACCAATTGAGCTGTTGCCACTGCCCTAAATAACTAACCCGGGCATCATTTTGCTCAAGGCCGGCTTCGGGGTAGGCTTGGGCTAGGTTATAACTGGTGTAATCATATTTCTGATGATTTAACGCGACTCGCAAAGCTTGCTGTTCGGACAGCTGCATATTCCCCACCAGCTGCGCTTGACGCCAATCATCACTGCCGATAGCGCCTTTGACGTAGCCGTAGTTATCGAACTCAGGGCGTGCAGTGCGTACTAAAATTGCCCCCCCGGTGGTGTTACGGCCAAAAAGCGTACCTTGTGGCCCTTTAAGAACCTCCACTTGCTGTATATCGTATAGATTAGCAATTTGATGGCTGGCAGAGCCGCTGTTTACCCCATCAACATACAAACCGACCGGGGAAGTATTAGCGGTATTGTAATCAATCAGCCCGACACCACGAATATTAATGGCCGGCGGTGTACCTTCGGCGGCATTTTGCGATATTTTCACATTTGCCGAGAACCGTCCTAACTCGGTGGTATCTTTGATAGCCGCATCCGTGAGCTGTTGCTCGCCGATATAGGTAATCGATACACCGACTTCACTGGCTTGCTGAGCCCGTTTTTGCGCGTACACTTCGATCACTTCCATCTGCTCATCAGCTGAAGTTTGTTGAGCCTGTGCGACCGTCGTACAAGCAAAAGGTATACACAGCAGAGTCCGCTTAAGTTGCCAAGTCATTTTTTTATAACGCATTAATTTAATTATTGATCTTAGTATAGAAGAAACCTCGTCATAACAGTAGCGTGTTACCAAGGTAAAAAGCCGCGCTCACCACTAATATGGGTTGGCACACCGGATAGCGCCCGTGCTGTTTGCATGCCAGCCATCACCGCCGCCTCTACACAACCGGCATTAACGCCGGTGCTAATCCAATCTCCAGTAATGTAGAGGTTGCTAAAGTCGGTTTCTTGCGTATGCAAACGGTACTGACTCGTGCCAGTTAATGACAGCACATAGCGCTCGCTGGGGTCGAGGTTTACGCGCCAATATTGATAATCAAAACGTTGCTCACCCTGTGCGCTCGCAGGAGCATACAAAGTATGCCATTGGAAGCCTTCCCTATCGCCAGCTTCTGGCCACAACCAATGCATGCTGTGCTTGAGTTTGTCGAGGCAATTGCTTTTCACGTTTTGCAATTGCTGCTGCACAAAGCCCGTGTCGCTCGCGGGAGGGAAATCAGCACACGTATAGGCGCTGCAAAAATACGCGACATTAACTGGTTGATTATCCTCTGGCCACTGTTCCCAAGGTAGTAGGTGTGCCATCGCGGCCCAGGTGTCGAAGGGCTTGGAAAACGCGCTGAGGATAGGCGGCTTTGTCGATGCTTGCCAACCTAGCTGCCGGTCGTCTTTATTTAGCCACAGCTGCATTGCTTGGGTAGCCACGGTGCCAAGCTCCTTAACACTCGTCGCTAACCGAGTGTCTGTTGCTAAAAGCGCTGGCGCTATATGCTCCATGCTTGCCACTGATACACCACATATCACATGATCAAAGTCCACTGCGCGCTCAAGGGTAATGCGTTCAAGCGGCGCAGAAAAATGACGCTCATACACCGCCTCCCAATCACTCCAATGTGACTCTAGGTTTATGTTGTGGGTCTTTAATAGTTGCGCTTGGTCTGCGTTAATTTGTGTATATAACGGCTCACTTGGCCAGCAAGGTAAGCCGTGGATATCCACTAAAGGATGATAATCTGGGTGCTTAAGATCAACTTGCTTGCACAGCTCAATCTTTTGCACAAAGCGCCCGCTACTGTCGGGATACAATTGCTGCACCTGATGAAAAAAGGCAAATTTCACGCCGCGCTGCTTTAATAGCTCGTAGATGGGCGCAAAAATAACATCGCCCATTCCCGCTTGCATCTTCCACATTACGCCGCCACGGTAACACAGCAGAATTCGTAGGATAGCCAAGGCTGCAACCCCCGCCTCCACATTCGGTTTGCTAAAATCGCCATCTTGGTAGCCAAACACTAAGTCGTAAAACCCTCTTACTGGAGCGCTATCAACGCTAAAGTGCGGGTCTGCACCATTATCGCTAAGCCACTGGCGTAAATCACGGTCATTAATACTGGCAAAGCCACGCTCATGAATTTTGTCGCGTATTAAACCAACCAACATGGCAATCGCTAAATCGGCACAAATATATGCTTGGCGCAGCTTTGCATTGCCATCGAGTAACTCACGAACTTCTTCACGAAGCCAGCGCTTAAGCTTACGGACAATATACCAAGTTCCCAAACGATCCGACTTGTGACTAAAACTTTCGTCGTTAACACGCAAATTGAGTAAAGCACTAAGCTGCTCTAATAATAACCTAGGGTTAGAAATAACCTGCTGCGCATCTTGACGTAGCTCGGTGTAAAACTGACTTACCTCCAGAGTGATACTGCTGAAGGTACTTTGCACTTGCTCCATAATGCTGGCTAAAAGATGCTGATCACGGCGCTTCCGAGTGGTGAGTACAGGTTTATGTGCCAGCTCATGCTCTATATCGTCGACAAACTTCTCTAGCCAGGCGACCAAAAGCCGAGCAATTTGCCAAAAGTGTAAATCCAAAGTGCCCGCACTAGGGTTCCCCTCGATTCGTGGAAATTCAATGGCCCAAGGCTGCCATTGGCCGTTAATATGCTCTTGTAAGGCGATAACATCATGAGGTTTAAATGCCTGTTGCCACGTTGCCATAGGGTGAGTCGCAGGTCTATCCAGTGCTTGATAAACTCGCTCTATGGTGCGGAACGAATTTACATAGGCGCCAAACCAAACATGCAAGCCATGCTCCTCGATACGTTGGCCCATATTTGCGTTGCGACCACTGGCGCCTTTACCACCCAAACGCCAGCCTTGCTGGTACACGGTTATATCAAACTGTTGTTGCCAATTGGCTTTTTCCGTTAAATACACAGCAGCGGTCATAGCACTGACGCCACCGCCAAGAATCGCGATTTTTTGCTGCTCAGACATAGCCTTGCTCCACAATTACCCTTGCTCCAGCCTGCTCAAAGTCCATATTGACGTAATAAGGCAGCCGCGCCCATTGCTTACCTGTAGCGATACCAAAGAGTTGCTGCAGTGGAAACGCATCAAGATGGCGAATATCAACCTCATACTCCCCTTCTAATAACCCCACCTCATGAATAGCATTGATGGTTGAGGGCGAGTGCAGCACGGCGCTGTAAAGACTGTTTTGGGCCATTCCATCCGGGCATTGTTTAAACAAAATTTGGTCTAAATAAGGGTGTGTAACCCCGCCTAACAACTGTTTGATGAGCTCTTTGCTCAGGTGCGCCCCTTGCGCTCCTTGCGACAATAACTCGGCTATTTCTTTAGTCGTCTCATACGCTTCGCTTAGCCAATTGTCATTATCATCCACTCTACGAACCCGTAATAGCTCATGCCAGGCCATTTGCGTGTTTGGGTGGTAAGGTTGAAAGGTTTCTAGTTGCAGCGAAAAGTCACTGTTTGCCCGCTTATTTTCGGGCATGCTGTAGCGACATAAATATTTGTTATAACCCCAAATCTCGCGGCCATTAATCAAAGCATTAATGTTATTTACACAAATAAAGGCAGGAAACCAATATAGATGCAAAGCGCGGTCGTCACCCTTTGCTTGTTTGACGACAGGCAACCAGATGATGATATCAGTCTCTTGCATCCAGCCATACTCACTAAAGGGCGCCTGCAACGAAGCGATGCGGGTGATATCAGTAAAGCTTAGTAACGGCGATGAGCCCAGTACTTTAAAAAAGTAAGGTGAGGAGTCGATTGAATTCAACGTGGTATCAACAAAGTGCTGCATTTTTTGCTCACAGCCTGCTAAGAAAAAGCCGAACATGCGCGCATCTTTCATGCCACACGGCGGTTTGGCGATGGGGTTTGAAGGGTAATGAATATAAGGTAAAGCCATCCTACTCTACTCGCTGGTTTTGTTCTTTTAGGCCCAAAAGTTAGGGCAACGCGTGCACCGAGTATAGATGGCTTTTTATTTGTTCACATTATTTAAACAAGTACGTTGTTAAATTTTCTCGCCCAACTTAAACAAGACGAACTCGCCAGGTTGCATTTTTTGCCAACGCTCATCATTGGTTAATGGCCGCGTTGCGATGACCGTCACTATGTCATCAGGTGTTGTTTCCTGTTGAAAGTTAACCACCATATCAGCATCGATTAGCGTGGCTTTACCAAAAGGTGCGCGGCGAGTGATCCAGTGCAAATTGTTAGTACAATACGCCAGTACAAACACACCATCGGTTAGCAGCATATTAAATACGCCTTTTTCTCTTAGTTGGTGCGCCAGTTTGGCTGCGTAACGAAAAACACTCGCCATATTGCTGGGTTTTGTGGGGTACTTTTCACGAATTTTGTCCAGCAACCAGCAAAACGCCAGCTCACTGTCGGTATTACCAACAGGACGATAGTAAGAGGGCTTTAAATCACTGTAGTCTGAGAGCTGACCATTGTGCGCGTAGGTTATCTCCTTACCCCACAACTCGCGAGTAAACGGATGGGTGTTTTCCAAGCAAGTTCGTCCACGATTCGCTTGACGAATATGACTGATCACCGACTTACTTTTTATGGGATACGCACGCACCAGTTTGGCTATTTCCGACTCGCTACTCGGCAATGGGTCTTTAAATGAGCGACACCCTTTACCCTCATAAAACGTGATCCCCCAACCATCTTTGTGCGGGCCCGTATTTCCGCCACGCTCTAACAAGCCGGTAAAACTAAAACAAATATCTGTTGGTACGTTGGCAGACATGCCAAGCAACTCACACATCAATAAATTCCTAAATAAAAACAAAAATATAAAATAAAACCTAATCAAAAAAAGCTATCGTTCACTGTTATGAATGAACCAAAAGTACTCGTTATTCGATAGCTTATTAGCTAAATTGAATTTGTTTCCGCTAGCTCCAAAGGTACTCTTGATATAAGCGCTAGTGCAAACGAAAAAGAATATCACTTCCCTAAGCCACAAATACTCACCATTTAAGTAAGTCAATGTTTGAGCGACACTTTTTATTGTCATTGTACCCTACTACACTTATTGTAATTAAATTAGTTTGAAGTCCAAGCGCGATTAAATGATATCCAATAAAAGCACACTCTTGCTAGTTATCGCAGCAGTCGCTTATATAGCCACTGCAGCTTTTATTGTGTATCACGTTTCAATGGTATTTTACGATAAGGGTGAACAAGCGACTCAAAATGAGTTGAGAAATAAGGTCATGCTCATTAAGGCCACAATCGAGTCGAAGCTCTACAAAGAACTCCATGCAATTGACCGGCTAGCCAATATTGTATCTTCTGACCCTGATAAAGCATTAGAGAATTGGGGTCCGGTCGCCACAAACGTTTTGAAAAAAACATTTTACGTGCGAAATCTCGCTTTAGCGCCCAACGATGTGGTTACTCGAGTGTTTCCGTTAGAGGCTAACAATAAGGCAATTGGCTTAGACTACAGGACAAAACCAAAGCAGTATGCTGGTGTCCTAGCCGCTAAAGAAGACGGGTTTATCCATATCACTGAACCTGTGAATTTGGTCCAAGGCGGCCAAGGCATATTAGTGCATTTTCCTATTTACCTAGACTATCCTGATAACAATCGGTACTGGGGAGTGTTAAGTATCGTAATGGATCATCGAAGGCTGTTAATGGATAGTAAGATAGCTCACTTACAGGATACATTCATACTCGTTTCAAGCCCCAGCCAATCGGAACTTTTTTCATTTGGTCACGCTCACTTAAAAACATCAACTCCCGCTTCCGTACTCGAAATTTCCCTTCCACATAATAATTGGCAATTACAGGTATATGCTAGACCAGCAGGTGCTTTTAATTCTATGTTTTATGTGGCGGTCGTTTCGGGTGCCATTATATCCACTTTGGTTTTCGTAATATTACTTCTGCTACTTATAAACTATATGAAGGCTCGAAGTGCAGCGCTACACGACCCACTAACCAGCCTCCCAAACCGTAGATTCCTTCATGAATATTCAGCCCAGCTCGACTCAACTCAATTACCTCCTAGTTATGCCGTAGTCTGTATTGATTTAGACAAATTTAAAGAAGCTAATGATAGCTATGGGCATGCGTGCGGAGACGCTATTTTAAAAGAGGTCGCTTGGCGCATCAAAAATTGCATTCGTTCGTCCGATATTGCCATTCGTTATGGAGGAGACGAGTTTTTAATTCTATTGACTCGAGTGACACTGAAAAGTGAAATCCCTGATGTAGTGAATAAAATAGAACACGCTATCGAAGCCGAACCCATAGTATGGGATGGCCACAATATAACTATACCTACCAGTATTGGTTTTGCTGACAGCTCTGAAGGCTCAAATGTCGAAGCTACAATTCATTTAGCAGATAAACGTATGTATGAAAATAAGCAAAGGTAAGAACACATGACGTATACACTGTAAATATTTAGGGCTATTTGAAACACTGCAAAATTTATCAGTGATAAAAGGTGCAAGCACCCTATAATTAGTCCAAGAGGGCTTGCAACCCTAATTGAGTAACGCTAATCTAGCTGCTAGTGGTCAGACCTCTAACAAGGAATCAGATTATGACACTTCTTTTTTTTATACTTGCGCTTATCGTGGTGCTGTCTTACGCCAGTTACCATCGCGCCAGTTTTAATACCTGCCTCGGTCTTGCCGTTGCAACAATGATTGTCGGCACCATTGCCGGTGGTTTTGGTATCATTAGCTGGCTTATCTTTTTAGTTATTGCCGTGCCTCTGTCTGTAACGACAGTTCGACAGCAATACCTCGTAAAACCTCTTTTTGCGGCTTTCAAAAAAGTCACCCCGACGATGTCAGATACCGAAAAGTCAGCCATTGATGCTGGTACTACATGGTGGGAAGCGGATCTTTTTTGTGGTCGTCCTAACTGGAATAAACTACACCAGTACCCCATTCCAAAGCTGAGCGCTGAAGAGCAGGCTTTCCTTGATGGACCCGTGGAAGAAGTGTGCGGTATGTTTAGCGATTGGGAAGCAACCCACGAGCTTACCGATTTACCGGAAGAGGTTTGGCAATATCTGAAGGACAATAAGTTCTTCGCCATGATCATCAAAAAAGAATTTGGTGGTTTAGAGTTCTCAGCTTACGCCCAATCATGCGTGCTACAAAAGCTCACCAGTAAGTCGACCTTGTTATCGTCAATTGTCGGTGTCCCTAACTCATTAGGCCCGGGCGAGCTACTCCAGCACTATGGTACCAAAGAGCAAAAAGACCATTACCTCCCTCGTTTGGCTAAAGGTGATGAGATCCCATGCTTCGCACTGACCTCACCCGAAGCGGGTTCTGATGCCAGTGCCATTCCTGATTTTGGTGTGGTCTGTAAGGGTGAATTTAACGGCGAAGAAGTTACTGGTATTCGCTTAACTTGGAACAAGCGCTACATCACACTTGCACCGGTCGCGACAGTGCTTGGTCTTGCTTTTAAGCTGCGTGATCCAGACGGCTTGCTGGGCGATGAAAAAGAACTCGGCATTACCTGTGCGCTTATTCCAACCGATATGGAAGGCGTTAAAATTGGCCGTCGCCACTTCCCTTTGAATGTGCCGTTCCAAAATGGCCCAACCCAAGGCGAAGACGTTTTCGTGCCATTAGACTACATCATTGGTGGTCCAAAAATGGCTGGTCAAGGCTGGCGTATGCTGGTTGAGTGTTTGTCGGTTGGTCGTGCTATTACCCTACCCTCAAATTCAACGGGCGGCATTAAATCGCTTGCTGTTGCCACCGGTGCTTACAGCCGTATTCGCCGCCAATTCCGCCTACCCATTGGCAAAATGGAAGGTGTTGAAGAAGCTATGGCGAAACTGGGCGGTTACGCCTATGCCAGTGATGCTGCGGTCAGTATGTCTACCGGCGCGGTTGATTTAGGTGAAAAGCCATCTGTCATTTCAGCCATTTTGAAATATCACCTGACCGAGCAAATGCGTGAGTCCACCATGCATGCCATGGATGTTCATGGCGGTAAGGGCATTTGCCTAGGGCCAAATAACTACCTTGGCCGAGGTTATCAAGGTGCCCCTATTGCGATCACCGTAGAAGGCGCCAACATCCTCACTCGTAACATGATTATTTACGGTCAAGGCGCGATTCGCTGTCACCCGTTTGTGTTAACCGAGCTGAATGCCTGCAGCATCGAAGACAGCAATGAAGCTTTGGATGTATTCGACAATGCCCTAATGGGCCATATCGGCTACACCATTTCTAACTTGGTACGTACGAAGTGGCTAGCATTAACCGGAGCGCGTTTTACCAGCGTGCCTTATAAAGATGAAACCACAGAGTTTTATCGCGATGCGGCGCGTTTCAGTGCCTCTTTGGCGCTGATGTCTGATATTTGTATGGCGGTGTTTGGTGGCTCACTAAAACGCAAAGAGCGCATCTCTGCACGCCTTGGTGACATGCTAAGTTACCTGTACTTAGTATCAGCGACTTTGAAACGCTACAATGACGAAGGCCGCCGCAAAGAAGATTTGCCTTTAGTTAAATGGGCCTGTCAGGAATACTTGTATCGCTGTCAGCGTGCGCTGGCTGATTTAATCAATAACATGCCCTCAGTGTTTTTGCGCGGTGTGCTTAAGGTTATTTTGTTCCCTTGGGGCCGCCCAGTGCGCAAGCCAACTGATAAGCAAGAGCATGTTATTGCCCAGCTACTGCAAACGCCTAACGAGACTCGTGAGCGCTTGTCACAGCATATCTTCTTAACCGATGGCCCACACAGCCTACTCGGTAAACAAGAGCAGACACTACGCAACATTCTTGCTGTGGAGCCGCTGTTCGATAAGGTATGCCGCGCGACGGGCAAAAAGCTGCCTTTCACTCAGCTTGATAAGGTGGCACAAATGGGCCTTGATGAAGGCGTGCTCAGTGAGCAAGAAGCCCATCAATTGCGCGATGTCGAGCAGCAACGTTTGGATGTGATCAACGTTGATGACTTTGATCCCGCCGACCTACTCGCGGGTAAAGCGGCGCGCAGACGACCAAACAAAAAGGCGTCTGCTGCTTAATAATTTGTGCACAATTGCACTTTTCCACGACACCAAGCCAGCATATGCTGGCTTTTTTATGGCTGTTGCAAAATTTGCTAACAATTTGCACCTAAAAAAGACCCTGCCTAGCCTTGCTTTTCCCAGCGTGAACCCGAACACTAAAAGCGCAAATAACAATACCTAAAAAACTAACAGGATATATATTTATGATAGCGAAGCATTTTATTGCCAGCGCCCTAGCAGGCGCCATCGCGCTCTCTCTAGCTGGATGCCAGCAGAGCTCTTCTAACGAGCGACAAAGTGTACAAACGCAAAGCCAGTTCCAAACTTACAGCGCCGAGACCTTCTACGATACCGTGAGTTTAAGGGGCAATAGCATCAACCATAGTGGTGATAAACTGCTACTGAGCAGTGATGAGAATGGGGTGTTTAACCTCTATGAGGTCGACATTAAAACCGGCGCTCGCACACAGCTGACCGATGCCAAAGACAGCACCTATGCACTGGCATTTTTCCCCAAGGACGACCGAATTCTGTTTAGCCGAGATAGCGGGGGTAACGAGCGCACGCACGTGTTTGTTCGCGATCAGCAAGGCGAGATCACCGATTTAACGCCCGGCGAAGAGACCCGCGCGGCATTTGCAGGCTTTAGCCAATACGGGCAACATTTTTATGTGCTGAGCAACCAGCGTGACGCCAAGTTTATGGACTTATACAAATTCGATAGCAATAGTTATGAGTCTCAGCGTGTTTATACCAACGAAACAGGGCTCGATGTCAGTGCCATCAGCCCAGATGGCCGATATATTGCGCTAACTAAGCACCACGATAACCGTGATAGTGATTTTTACCTACTGGATACTGCATCGGGTGAAGGCCCTAAGCTTCTCAGCGCTCACGAGCAACCAGCCAAGTATAGCGCCTGGAGTTTCAGTGTTGATGGGCAATCACTGTATTACACTACGAATGCCAAAGGCGAGTTTCGCCAGATGTGGCGCTATAACTTGGCCACACAAGAGCATGAACTTGCTTTGGACGCCGACTGGGATGTCAGCTTTATGGAATACTCAAAGTCTGGACGATACCGCGTCAGCGCCGTCAATGCCGATGCCAGCACCCAGGTAACGATTTTAGACACCAAGACAAACCAAGAGCTGGCATTGCCATCGACACTGCCTAAGGGCACGCTCAGTGGCGTCGAATTTAGTGATGATGAACAAATCATGTCATTTTATTTAAGCTCAGATACCAGCCCACGCAATCTATATGTATGGCGAATTGGCAGCGATCAAGCGCAGCGTCTCACCAACACCCTGAGTGCAAACATTGCTGAAGAAAACCTCGTGAGCAGCGAAGTGGTCCGTTTTAAAAGCTTTGATGGACTCACCATTCCCGGCATTTTGTATAAGCCTAAGCAGGCCTCAGCCACGAATAAAGTCCCGGCATTAGTCTGGGTGCACGGTGGCCCAGGTGGCCAAAGTCGCACGGGTTATAATGCTATGCGACAGTTCTTAGTGAACCAAGGTTACGCGGTTTTTGCAGTGAATAACCGTGGCAGTGCCGGCTATGGCAAAACCTTCTTTCACCTTGATGACAAAAAGCACGGTGAAGAAGACTTACAAGATATTATCTACGGCAAAAAGCACTTACAAACGCTGGATTGGGTCGATAACGATAAGATTGGCATTATCGGCGGCAGTTACGGTGGCTATATGACGGCGGCAGCACTCGCCTTTGCCCCTGACGAATTTGAAGTGGGTATCAATATCTTTGGTGTCACTAACTGGGTGCGGACACTAAAATCCATTCCACCTTGGTGGGAGAGCTACAAAAAGGCACTCTACGATGAGATGGGCGATCCGGCCACCGATGAAGAGCGTCATCGTCGTATTTCACCGTTGTTCCACGCAGATAACATCAAAAAACCGTTATTAGTGGTACAAGGAGCCAATGATCCCCGAGTTCTGCAGGTTGAAAGCGATGAGCTTGTTGCCGCAGTGAAAGCCAACGGGGTGCCAGTTGAGTATGTACTCTTCCCCGACGAGGGCCACGGCTTTAGTAAGCGTGAAAACCGCATTACAGCGGCCAATGCGTACCTGTCTTTTCTTGATAAACATTTAAGAGGTCAATAATACTGCTGTGGCCAGTGCATGCTGGCCACACCCTCTCCCTGTTAACTGCCTTCACGCACCGCCTAAACATGTAGCGTCGTTCTTTGCTAGCGCGCTTATAGCTATCAGTTTACTGAAAACACAGCACCCGCCTATCTACGCTTATTACAGGTAAATAGAAGCAGCACCCATAACGGGTATTAAAAGGGAATAGATAAAGGAATAACAAGAATGTATCTGGAGATACTGAGTGAGCACACTCAGTGGCGGAGTGGACGGGACTCGAACCCGCGACCCCCGGCGTGACAGGCCGGTATTCTAACCAACTGAACTACCACTCC
>NZ_SGPG01000019.1:0-91940 GCF_004208955.1 Pseudoalteromonas sp. CO325X | reverse complement strand
CAGATATGACTAAATTTATTGCCGCTGCGATCGTGCTTGTACCTTTATTGGTTCGGGAGCGCACCGCAACAGATGAAGAACATTCAGAGTTACTTAGCTCAATAGCTAGTCGTGCATAATACTAATAGGACACCCACATTAATACCTCGATCCAGCCTCTACGATGTTCAAAGCTACTACCATGATTGTCGTCACCACAGAGAAATGCTCTTCGTAACAGCGCGAAACGCAGTGGTGCTAGGGCGTTGCTTCGAGTGATACCAGTTGCTTCCCTGGCTTTGGCAAACGTTCTCCTGATTTTGGCTAACTCACTTGCCTTACACGAGTTGACTCAATGGGAAAATCAGGCATTCTTCTTAAGATGACCGTCCGGGGTTCCAGTCGAGAGTTTCACGCTGGCCAGGATTCAGATAGATAACATATATGACACTCATGGATTCAGGATTCAGATAGATAACATATATGACACTCATGGATTATGGATGAAGATGAAAGAAAATATTATTTTTAGGTTAAAAGGCGGTGAGAAGTTTGTATTAAGTATGATGCTTCTTTGTAGTTCGCAAGGTGTTTATGCGGGCGTTTATAAGTGTGTTGATGATGCAGGAAACATTGCTTATCAATCCACTCCCTGTGAGGCAGCGAAATCTCAAGAAGAAATTATTTTAAGAAAAGAAGAAATTGAGCCTGAAGTGGTTACTATAGAACATACAGAAGAAACACAGTCGTTGGAAGTTTCTGATAATTGCGATTCTAAAATTTATGGTAATTGGAAAGCTTCTTGGTGGCAGCATGGTACAGATGGAAAGCGATCAACGACAGGAATCGGAGATATGCGCTGGAAATTTTCACGAGATAACTCGTTTGAAATTTATAGCGACGGCTTCACGAATCCAAGTAAGTTGAAATTTTCATGTAATGACCTGAAAATTAGCGTTTTAAATGCAGAAACTGATGAAAAGAAATCTGTTATACGGGTTCATTCAATTACCTCTGGTGAGTTGGTCGTTAATCAACTAGGGCGCCTTGTTCACTGGAGACGTAACTAAGTTGACGCGATTGCTGTGCGAATTCCATTTAACAATAACCAGCAGCTGAAAAAACTACACGTCGCCCATTTGCGGTTCGCTGCGCTCACTTTGCCGCAAATGGGCTTTGCTCCGTTTTTCCGCTGTGGTTGGCGTTGTAGCTCCTTAGAATCATCTACACCTGATAGATATAAAACGCTTAATATGGAGTTCTGAAATCCTATGGAAAGACTAATAAAAACCTATAAATATTTACTGGTAGTACTGACGACTACCCTGCTCAGTGCCTGTTCAAATGTTTACTGGGGGAATATTATAAATGAAACCAACGACGTTATTACGGTGAAGCTTACTTTCGTTAACGAGTACGGCACTCATTTTTTGGAAATGAAACCAATTAAAGCGAATGAAAATAGTATATGGGAATATGAACAATCATCACTGTTCACTGACAAAATGGATCAAAATTTATCTAAGGTTGAGGCGACGAATTATGCAGGTTGTACCATTGTTTTTGACCGTAAAGCGATAAAGAAAAAAGTTGGAAAAAATAGACAAGTAATAGTGATTGAACCTCAAGATTTTATTGATGCTTGCAGTTCAAAATCAAATATGAACTAGATGAACATCATAAAATTAAACCATGTACCGTTTTTGATTGGTGCTTAGTTTGTTAACTAGTTTAAATACCTAATAAGGGTTTTAAAATTGGTTTCGTAACAGTTTGCTCGGTTTCGCTTCACTACACATCTTAGTGCACTATTATCAGCCCCTTATGCAGGTGTTATGTGCTTTCGAGGAATATTATGAAAAAACGTATGTTATTGGCTCTACCTGCTTTTGCATTCACAGCTACCGCTATGGCTGAGGAAGCAGTTTACGATTGTGATAATGCGGTTAGCACCCGGCAAATTAATGATTGCGCGATAATTGAACTGAACTCAGCAAAAGCAGAGTTATCGAAGTATCTGGACGCAAGTATTGATCACAATTCTTATGATTCTGAGTTAGTTGAAGCTATAAAAGTTGCTCAAAATGACTGGCAAATCTATGTTGATTCCCATTGTGGCTCTATCTACACAAAATGGCGTGAAGGTACAATTCGTGATGTTATGGCTATTTCATGTGAAACTAAGCTAACTAGGCAAAGGACACATGAGGTTTGGGCACACTTCTTAACCTATATGGATAGTACTCCGCCAGTATTACCAGAGCCAAAATAGTGTTTATGGCGCTGTGTTCCAGCTTTTTTATTGCGTGCCGGC
This sequence comes from Pseudoalteromonas sp. CO325X, assembly GCF_004208955.1. NCBI lineage: Bacteria > Pseudomonadati > Pseudomonadota > Gammaproteobacteria > Alteromonadales > Pseudoalteromonadaceae > Pseudoalteromonas > Pseudoalteromonas sp. CO325X. Next base: position 89,647 of record NZ_SGPG01000019.1, on the reverse strand, counting down.
TCCCCTTAATGCGGCTTAAAAAAAAGCCATGAATTGTTCTAAGTATGTTTGAGCCCTTTATTCCTGATAATTTCGAGGCGCCTAAGCGTTTTGACACTGAATCTTTTCATTTAAGAGTGCTTGAAGAGGCGGTTGCTGAATTAGACTTTGACGCTGTGGTGTCCAGTCAGCAAAGGCTGCAAGGGGTTTTCGGGCCAGAGTCCGAATGGCCTAAACCATCGATGACTCTCGAAGAGAACACTGAAAGCCTGAAGGTTCATAAACGAGAGTTTGAATCGCGAGTAGCGTTTGCTTATTCAGTGTTCAATAACTCAAAAGATACATGCCTCGGTTCTGTTTACATAGACCCTAGCCAGTCACCCAAATATGATTGTGAAGTATATTTGTGGGTTAGAGACGATGCTATTGCTCTAGACATAGCGCTTTACCACACGGTCTTTGATTGGTTAAAAAAAGATTGGCCATTTTCAAAAGTTGCATTCCCTGGTCGAAGCATTTCATGGGCAGATTGGGCGGTTGCGTTGAAAGTGACCTAACATAAATCAATGATGTATGAGACGAATAAAGCGTGTCTGGTGCTGAATCTTTCGCTATTTTTAGCCAAGCTTAATGTGCTCCATAGTGAAGCATCATCTACCTAGGAAAGCATGAAACGTCTATTCATCATTTTATTAAGCTTGGATCTAATTGGTTGTATGGATGATAGGTCTCTATGAGGAAAAGTTGAGGCGTCTGCAAACAGTAAAACGAATTTCGGTGTTAGCGATAATAACGGGGTCAAAGCGGATCGCAGCGCAGAGTGGCGATTATTCAGTTTAGTTGAATAAAAGCTCTAATTTACGTATTATGGCCTGCTCAGAATAAAGGCACGGTGCTCGAAAGAGTTTCCACGCAAAGCTCCAGGTCTAAGGTCAATACATTGGCTATGATGGCTGAGCCGCTTCCACTTTTGCCCTCCTAGTGCAAACGAACTTGTGCCTTTGTTGTATCTGTATTTATTAGAGAGAACGACATGGCTAACTCTGTTGTTGCGAGTTTAAGTTATTGCGCTGAAGAAAATATTGTCTGCGCAACCATGCGCGGTAAAGCGCAATCAATTGATGTTTTAAATAACGCCAATGCCATTATTGAATTCGCCAATAGTTACAATGCGAAAGCGGTGTTAATTGATGTACGCGAATTTGAACATGCTTATGCTAAGGATGAGTTCATTGATGTGTGCAACAAGCTAGCGCCATTGCTCGGCCAGTTGAGTATTGCTCGGGTGGTTAGTTATCAGGGTTTTATGCATGAACTGGTGACGCAAAAAGTACGAGAGCTTGGGGTCAGGGTGAGAAACTTTGATTGCCAGGAGCAGGCACGTAATTGGTTGCGCCCACTTTCGTGCTAGGTTAGTATCCCAAGCCCAAAAAATAACAACAGGCCTGAACATGCAGGTTACAGGGTTACTCGCAGAACTAAAACGCCAAGGCGGTATCGCCTCTGAGCAGCAATTCAAAGAACTTCAGCAGGCGCTGGGCTCCTCTTTTAAAGACACCATCAATTGGCTGCTAGCGCAAACCCAAACATGGGCGGTGGCGCCCATTTCGTCATTTCATGTCGCCGCGCTTGTTAAGGCAAAAAATAGCCAAGGTGACGTGTTTTATGCAGTCGGTGTAAATGTTGAGCTAGCAGGCTTGGGGTTAGAGGTATCCACCCATGCAGAGCAGTGCGCATTGCATAATGCCTGGCTACACGGCGCAACAGAGATTGAGCACATCTATATCAGCGCCGCACCATGCGGGCATTGCCGTCAATTTATTAATGAGTTCAAAGGTGCGAAGAACATCGCTATAATCATAGGTGATAAGTCAACGACCTTGAACGAGTTGTTGCCTCAAGCCTTTGGTCCAGTTGATTTGGGGGTAGAGCAGCCCTTGCTGGGTAATGCTGCTAGCCATCATGATGAGAGCCGCTCATTACACCACCATTTTGCGCAAAGCTATGCCCCTTACAGTGGTGGGAAAGCGGCGGTAGCCATTGAATATGAAGGCGCGAGTTATTTTGGCCGTTATATGGAGAATGCCGCGTTTAATCCTAGCTTTTCACCCATGCAAGCGGCGCTAAGCCAAATTGTGTTGGCCAATCAAGAAGTCGATTTTAGCGCTATTACAGCGGTGACTTTATTGGAGCAGCAGGCGGGCAAATCACACCTTGGAGCAAGCAAAACAGTGTTGGCTCAACTTGCTCCGCACGCGCAATTTAATTACGAATTACTAAGCAGCAGCTGTGCTCCCGCAATAACCTGATCTATCGCACTTTGTTCAACAGCCGAGATATCCACGTCGGGTATCTCGTTTTCACAGCGGTTGACTAATACTCCGGCGATGCACGCTGAGCGCAGCCCTAATGCGCTGCACATGGTCAGTAAGGTGGCAGACTCCATTTCATAATTCATCACGTTAAGCGCTTGCCACTGCTGCATGGACCCTTGAAGGTGGGTGGGAACATAACCACTGTGGGTGTCATAACGCTCTTGCCCAGGGTAAAAGGTATCACTGGATGCGGTAATGCCAACGTGATGAGTGATATCGCTATCCTGACATGCTTTCACTAGGGCGGCGGTGGCTTCAAAGTTGGCCACTGCGGGGTAGTTGGCTGGCGCAAAGTGGTGCGACGCCCCATCTAAACGCACAGAGGCCTGGGTGATCAATAAATCTCCCACGGCTATGTGCGGCTGAATGGCTCCTGTGGTCCCCACTCGTAAAAAGGTATCTACGCCTAGCTGCGCGAGTTCCTCAACGGCGATGGACGTAGAAGGTCCACCAATACCGGTTGAGCACACCACCACAGATTGACCCGCTAACTGACCTAAATAAACGTGAAATTCGCGATGCTTGGCAAGACAGCGTGATTGCTCAAGCTGCTCTGCTATAACGCCTGCACGCTCAGGAGCGCCGGGGATAATGGCCAAGGTTGCCCCTGCAATGTCTTCTTTAGTGATGCCAAGGTGAAACATTTTTTTCATGTAAGCCTCTGATTTATCTTACGCATAATAGTGCCTTTAAAGGTGCCATGCTGCGGTGTTGCGGTCCATGCCAATAAGGACAAATGTCCGATACAAGTGATCCCCTAGCTTGCGAACTGAGTAGATCTCAACTAGATGTTAATTGAATGTATCATAGGAGATAAATTATGGGGCTTTCTTCTAGTGCTTCGAGCCGCAGTGAATTTGCTCGTTGCTTTGAGTGTAACAAAGTGAGCGTCTTTGCTCCTTTACATTGGTTAGCGTTGGCGTTTAAAGATATGGCTCGGGCACCGCTGTTGAGCCTAGTCTATGGTTTAGTGTTTACCGCTATCCCCGCTGCGCTGTTGTTTTTTGTTTATTCTAGTCAGTCGCATTTGGTCATTTTGCCTGCTGCTGTCGCCTTTGCCCTCGTTGGACCAGCCTTTGCGGCCGGCCTCTACGACGTGGCGTGGGAGTTGGAAAAAGGGCACACCCCAACATTTCGCCATAGCCTCAAATCTATGTTTCGTAACCCCGCAGGGGAGTGGGGTTTTGCCGTACTCTTGATGGTCGTCATGATAGTGTGGATGCGCTTGGCCGCTTTGGTGCATGCGCTTTATCCCAACACCGTTAACCCTACATTGGAAGAGCTGAGCGCGTTTCTAACCTTAGGCTCTATTATTGGCGGCGTGCTGCTGGTAAGTGTATTCGCCATCTCTGCCTTTACTCCGCAAATTATGATGGAACGTCGCGTTGATATTATGACTGCGGTGGTGAGCTCAATGAATGCAGTGCGAAACAATGTGGGTGCAATGGTGGTGTGGTGCGCCTGTATTGTCTCTTTGGTTTTGCTTGGCTTCATCACCGGCACTGCGGGTTTTATAGTCATTATGCCACTGCTCAGTTACGCCAGTTGGCACGGCTATATCGCTATTATTAAAACCAAGCGTCCGCGTAGCTACGAGTAACTTTCTGGCTGGCTTATGCAGCTTTTATGCATAGCCAGTCACGCCTTTGTTTGCGGCCCCTCCACGTCAGTTTGACTTCTTCACTCAGCTTGTATATTAATCGTTTACCTTGGGTGCTAAGGTGTATATAGATACTAAATAAGCCTTTTAAAAACATGATGTTATGTTTTACAGGTAACTTGGTGTCGAGGTACAGATTACACAGAATAAGATAACAACGTACAGCAACACGATTTTTCTGCAAGCACCATATAATTGCATAACTATTGAGGAGAGAGCATGACTGCTAAGTGGCAAGATTTTCAAGAAAAAGTTGAGCACTGCTTGTGCCCGCCAGGTAACGGTGTATTTACTGTTAACACCGCCAAAGAGCGCAAAGCGGCCCTGCATCACAAGCTCTACGGTCAAACTGAAAACATTGAACCACTGTGGAAATCATCCCTTCAAGATTTACCCACTAGCGAGCACAAAGCAGTTATGCTGGGGATCAGCTCTGACTGTGGTGGCGGTATTTTACGTGGTGCGAACTGGGGCCCGTTATTCCTTCGCAGTACATTAATTGAACAGCAACCACAAGCGAAAGCGTTCGATATCGGTGATGTTCGTGTGATCCCACACTTATTGCATGATAAGTACCTCAACGAAGGCACTATCAGCAACTGTCAAAAAGCCTTGTACGCAAACGAGCAGAGCGACTACCATGTTAGCCCGCTATCCATCACCGAAGATGTATGCACTGATTTTTATGCAAACTTCCCCGAAAAAGGCATTTTTGGTATCGGTGGTGACCATTCAATCAGTTACCCACTGACGAAAGCGTATCTTAAAGCCAAGCGCGAGCAGGGCAAGAAAGTGGCTATCATCCATTTTGATGCGCACACCGATTTGCTCGTGGAGCGTTTGGGCATTGACTTATGCTTTGGCTCTTGGTGTACGCATATTCTAGAATTCTTGCCGAGCCCTGCGCATTTAATCCAGTTTGGTATTCGCTCAAGCGGTAAGCCGAAAGAGCATTGGGAGTCTACCTTTGGTGTGAAGCAACACTGGGCCCACGAAATCAATGAACGTGGTTGTGAAGCCGTTATTGCCGAAGTACTTCAGCAACTGCGCAATGATGGTGTTGACGAGCTGTATGTAAGCTTTGATATTGACGCTTTGGACGCTGAGTTTGCCTCGGCCACCGGCACACCCGAAGACGACGGCTTAAATCCACAACAAGCACTCACTATTCTTGGCGCACTGGCTGATGAGTTTCCAATAACGGGTGCCGACATGATGGAAATCGCTCCTTTCACTGACAGTTCATTGGAAGGCAAAAGCAGCTCAGAGACGACCTTGCGCGAAGGGGCTAAAATCTCAGCGTTCTTGCTTCAAGCAATGAACAAGTAAGGCTCCACTTCTGCCAGTGACCAAAAAAAGCGCCTTTCGGCGCTTTTTTCATTGTTGATAAGCGCTTCTTTGGCTATTCAAAACGGCCTTTGCGTATCAGCTCACCATCGGCCATCATGCATTGACCGCGCACGAACACCCACCGTGGCAACAGTGAAGTGCTATCAAGTAACACTAAATCAGCACACGTCCCCGCTGCCAGCGTACCTTTTTGTATACCCAGTGCGTTTGCAGGGTTGCTGGTTATCGCTCTTAACGCATCGGCAAACGCCACCTTATGCTCTTTGACTGCTTCAATAAATGCCAGTAATAACGAGCGCTCATGCCCGACCTCAAGACCCATCAAATGGTTATTCTCATCAAACACTGGCAAGCTAGCGTGGCCATCAGAACTCATCGTTAAACGGGTTTTTTCAACACCCTTGGCTAAGCATTGTGCCAAAGCGCGCGCCGCACTGACTTCGCCATGTGCTAAGTCATAGTCGGTGGTGCTGGTGGTGAAATCTATCCAGCCACCGGCATTGGCAAAGGCGATACCGGCGTCAAGCAGCTGCTGGTTGCGGTTCATATGGGTAGGATAGAAGCGGTTTAATGGCACATCATAGTGGGCAGCCACCTCATGCAGGAGCGCTAAATGACTGTCACTGGGGCCGACATGAATACTAATCGTGCCGCGCTTATTACTTAGCATACCTGCAACCCGAGCATGTGCTGCCAGCTCACTAAGCTGCTTCGCATTCAGCTGAGAGCCGCGATGATCGCTAATAGCGACTTCACCGACACCGATGACTTCATCAATGAACATAATGTCTTTTTCAATACTGCCGGTGAGCGAGGGCGCTGGCAGATGATACGCACCGGTATAGCAAAAGGCATTGAGCCCTTCTTCTTTGAGTCCTTTAGCCTTAGCCAGTAAATTACTGTGTGTGCGGCCGATTGAATCAGTGCCAAGGGCGCCAACAACCGTGGTGATCCCGGCGGTTATCGCATCACTTAGCATCATCTCCGGCGTGCGACTGGCGAAACCGTCTTCACCGCCACCGCCACAAATATGCACTAATGAATCAACAAAGCCGGGCACGGCAATCAGCGTGCTGCCATCTATGACTGTTTGCTTCAGGGAGCTGGTGAACGTGAGATCAGGGTCTATACCGAGAATATACTCGCCGCCCAGGGCGATAGTTTGTTGCCCCATAGGGTCGGGGTTGTAAGTAGTAACGTTGTTAATAAATGTGATCATAATGACTTAACTGTATTGCATAAATTGAGCGCCGATAACAAAAGCGCTGGCGAGGGCAAATAGCGCAAGCTGCAGACGCCAAATAAATAGAAACCATTGGCCCCACTCTAACTTCACCACGCCCAAACAACCAATCAGGCTTGCTGAGGTGGGGATAATGATATTGGTCAGGCCGTCACCGAGCTGGAAGGCGAGTACCACGGTTTGCCGACCAACATTAAGCAAGTCGCCCAAAGGGGCCATAATCGGCATGGTGATCGCAGCTTGCCCCGAACCTGAGGAGACAAAAAAGTTAAATAAGCTTTGAAACACCAACATACTCCATGCTGCCAGCGCTTCGGGCATGCCGTGTAGGAGGGTGGCGCTGTAATACAAAAGCGTGTTTAACACCGAAGGCTCACTGAGCTCATTGCCACCGAGTAAGAGCACGATACCTTTGGCTAAGGCGACCAATAAGGCGGCCGGTAGCAGCTCTTGTGCTCCTTGGGTGAACATCTCTGCACTGCGCGAAAACGAGGTGCGATACATGAACTTGGCAACAATGGCGCTTAACACCGCCAAAGTAAAAAATTGGCCAGCAAGTTGCGGAATGTAATACTGGTGCAAGGTCACTCCCCAAACTACCCAGGCAATGACACCGACAAACAGCAATAATAGCGTTTTATCAGCTCGACAAAGAGGCTCATAACTTGTGCTCGGCGCAGGTTCAGCGGGTAATGCGCGACTGTGTTTTGCATAGCGATAGGTGTAGGTCATGCCCAGCAGTGTAAAACACCCCCAAGCGAACATCCGCAAGGGGGCACCGGAGAACACGCCGAGTTCAGCAATAGACTGAGCAATGGCGATACTAAATGGGTTCATCCATGAGCTCGCAAACCCGATTTGTGTTGCCACATAAGTCACTAACACTGTGGTTTGAGCGTTGTAGCCCAGCTGCTTCATAATTGGCAGCAGCACGACGCAAAAGGCGATTGCCTCTTCACCCATGCCAAATATGGCGCCGCCAAGAGAAAATAATGTAAACAGCACAGGAATAAATAGCCATTGTAGCTTTTGGGTGCGGCCGATCAGTGCTAAAACAGCGCGGTTTATAGCGCCGGTGTGCATCAGAACCGAAAACGCCCCGCCGGTAATAAGAATAAATGCCATGACGCCAATGGTAGCGCCAAATTTATCACCAGCAACGAGCCCTTCGAATAGTACATTCACAAAGCCGACTTCGCCGTTACTTGCAAATAACGGCAATTGCAGCTGCGTTTGTTGTTGTTGAAATTGCGCCAAGCTGACCGTAGTTTGCTGAGCGTCCATAGCAAACCAGCCAGGTTGCACAAACCAGGTACTGGCATAGGCAAGTAAGGCCACCGACATCAAAATAACGCTGGCACTGGGCAAAGAAAAACGCGTGTGATTAGTCATGAGTCTTCACTTATAAAAGGACAAAGGGGCGCACGGCCCCTTATTAAGTTTTGGGCGCTGACCATTAAAAGCGGTAGGTCATGCCCACACGATAGGTGGCGCCCAGGGCGTTATGATTTATTGCATCAAAACCTCGGGCAGAGCCATATGCTGTGGGCGGCTCTTCATCTGTGAGGTTGTCGATATTAACGCGCAGGGTGAGTGCGTTGCTCAGCTCATAGCCAGCAGAGAGATCCCATACTAACCATGAGTCGACCTCTCGCTCACCTTGCGCATCGAGCGCGCCAAGCGCCTCCAACTCGTCAATTTCACGACCCCTCAGGCCATCGATATCGTCGCTGTAGCTGTCAGTATAGTTGGCCCCTATAACGATATAGTAATTGTCGCTATCCCAAGCTAAGCTGACGCGGCCTACATTCTCGGGGTAACGATAACTACCCACTAAAGATTCAATGGCATCGGAGCCTGGGCGGTTACGTTCATATTCGAGATAATGAGTGGCGTCAAAACGCAGCGTTAAATCTCCTTGGGCCAGTGCAAAGCGATGATCAAATTTGATATCCAGGCCTTGTAAATCTTGGCTGCCGGTATTTTCTAAGGGGATCACGTGATCGCGAGATAAAGGCAGGTATAACTCACTGTCACGGGGGTCAAAAGCGGCAATATAATTGTCAAGAATCTCAGAGAGATCAGCGCCCTGTTGCTCAATGTTGAGCCCTTGTTCGTCAGTCACCTCACACAGCTGTTGATCGTAGGCAATGCCTTGCTGCCCTTGTGGTACCAAGTTGCAATGACGTAGGGCTGCATCGCTTAGTGCTCTGTCGAGTACCGCCGTCATATTGGTATCGATGACTTTTTCGTGATTGAACTGCCAGTAATCAATGGTGAGGTTGGTTTGGGCACTTGGGCTCCATGCAAAACCTAAGCTTAATGCCTGCGACTCTTCCGCTTTTAATGCCGGGTTGCCAAGTTCAAGCGAATTGACCGTTACTTCGGTGCCATCGCCCATACAATATAAATCGGCTACCGCTTGGTTGGCGCCACAATCAAAGGTTGAGGTGGTCGTGCGCAGCTTTACGCCAGCCTGAGTCAATGACGGAGCGCGGAAGGAGGTAGACCATGAGCCCCGTAGCACCATAGTGTCGGTGGGGCGGTAGGTGAAACCAAGCTTGGGGTTAAAGGTACTGCCGAAATCATCGAAATGATCGTAACGCCCGGCGGCTTGCAGCTCAAGCTCTGTGCTTAGTGGAATATTGAACTCTGCATAGGCGCCCCACTGAGTGCGGTCGGCCTCGGCCAGGCTAGAGCCAAAACCGAATACATCCACTAAATAGTCATTTTGCGCCTGAGCTTGTGAGTCTAAAGAGGGGATGTCTTCAAGCTCCTCGCGGCGAACTTCAACACCAAAAGCTGCATTCACTGCGCCCGCATCAAGCAGCAGTAATTCACCGTTAATATTGGCATCCCAAGCATAAACCGAGCTTTTACCTGAGCGAGAGGGTTGTTGTTGTGTTAACGCCAAAGTCGCATCATTGGTGCTATCGCCGAGCAAAAACGGGTTATAAAACGGGCGTAATGTCGCGTCGCCTGCGCAGTTTAAAGTAGTGCCATCGTAGCTTGCAATTTGTCCGTCACTGCACAGCTCACCGGTTAATGCAGCGTGAAACTTGAAGCGATTATAGACGCCAGCAATGGCAACTTGCTCTGACTTTGAGCGCGACAGGGTAACACCACTTTGCCAAAACCACTCACCGAGGCTGCCTTCAAGTTCACTCACCAAGCGCATGTTATCCGACTCTACTTCAATGGTATGCGGGTCGCTAAAACGGGCATCAAAGGCAAAACCATAAACTTGGCGATTATTTACGGTGTCAAAGGGGTCGATATAGAGCTGCTCTAAAAGCGGGTTTGAGCCATCTGCTTGGTCAAAAATAAACAGGCTTTGCTCAAGGGCATAAGGGCCTTCGCTGTCATCAATTTGATTGATAGGCGCTGGCGAAGAGTAAGCTGTTGATTGCGTATGGCTGTAGAAAAAATCTGTTTTCCAATTAAGATCGCCAACGGCTTGCGTAAAGGTAAATCCGGTGGCGAGGCTCTCAAATGGGCTATCGAGGTAGTCGTCCTCATTGCCGTAGTAGGCACATATTTGCTCGCCATATTCGGTCTCTACTAACTCGGTTTTACATCCAGGGGCAGGCAGTTCTAAGCCATCTCGCTGCGAGTAATAATAAATGTTTGGCGTGTTCTCGAGCTTGGGTAAATAAGAATAGCCACTGACTAGGAGAGGGTCTTTGGTGTAGTCGCGATCCGTCGCTTTGAAGGCATTACGGTGAAAATAATCGGCGAATACACTGAGGTTGCCTTTGCCAAGTTGCGTGCCCCAAAGCAAATTAATTTGCGTTTTACTTTCATCACTTTGTGCCAAACTGTCGCCGTATGAGGCATTGACTTCAAACCCTTCAAAATCATCTTTAAGGATGTAGTTGATAACGCCGGCAACAGCGTCTGCGCCGTAAATGGCCGAGGCACCGGTGGCAAGAATTTCAATACGTTCAATGGCCGCGAGCGGAATTGCGTTAACGTCAACAAAGTTTTCCGTGCCCGCAGCAAATGAGCTCGGCGCAATGCGTCGGCCATTAACCAGTGTCAGTGTCGAGGACGGGCCCATCCCGCGCAGGCTCGCTGCTGATTGCCCAGCAGGAGTGGAGTTGGAAGTACCGCCACTTTGAGATGTGGAAAACGTGCCAGTCCCCCCCACGTAGCTGGGAGATGTCTTTCAGTAGGTCGTGGATACTATCGGCACCGGAGCGAGCGATATCATCTTGGTCCAACACAGTAAGCGGTTGTGCGCCTTCCAAATCCACGCCTTTTAAGCGGGAGCCGGTGACGTCGATGCGCTCAATATTTTGCTCAGCAGGGGCTTGGGGCTTTTCAGCCGCCGATAGCGAAGGGCATACAGCCGCAGTCACGGCCGCAGCTAAAGATAACTTGCGAAACATATTTCACCTGTCGATGTTACTGTGCGCGTCATGCACACGCTCAGTGAGTGCGCGCTTTCATGCACAGAATTTTATTATTCGTAGATAGAGTTAGGGTGAGATGGCTAAGACGTACTTAACCACCGCGTTGTAAAGACAACGGGTGGGCTACTCGTCAAACCACTCCGACAGGTAATGGGGCGAGTAGAAATATGCAGCAAGCACCGGGGCTTTTTTCAACATTTTCTCGCATTCCTCATAGGTTTTTGACAACGCAAACTAAACGGGTTAGCTTGTACTCGATTTTTGAGTCCTTTTCGTTATAACACCCAATTATTGCTAAAGCAACAATTGTTTTACATTTAAATCAGCCTTGGAAACTTATGACCATGATTAAGGATTTAGGCGCTATTCGCGCATTTTCGACTCATAATCGCCTCTTTTGCCCTATCTTGTTTTTTATTTCTCTATTCGTGTTACCACTTGCACATGCCCAGACGCACATATTGATTGGCGGTGCTTTGCACACTTGTTCGTCGCTCAGTGCTAAGCATTGCCTTGATAAAACGAATTTGCAGGGCAAGCGTAGTAACCTTTATCAGCTCGATGAACAAGCTATCGACAGGCTAGAAAAGCACTGGCCAGAGCAATACCAACAACAAAAGATGCGCACCATCAACGCGCTAAAAGCCATCACCAGTGAGCAAAAAATGAGTCGGCAAGCGCTACTCGACCAATGGCATGCGGTGGATGAGCAAGTGGCGTTAATCGCCGATGAGCTCTATTACTTCATCCTTGATAACCTCGAAGTCTATCAAGGAGATAAACGCCAGCGTTTGGTAGAGCGTGTAGATAAAACTCGCACTCGTTCGCAGGCGGCCAAAGATATTGTTGCCTTCATTGAAAAAGCCACGCTGGCGGCAGCGCAACAACAGAAGCAACCTGCAAAGATATTGGCTATTACCGCATCAAGCAGAGACCCTTATGAGTCTGCTGACTTTTATGAGCAACTACTGCAATTTGATGGGGTCGAAACGCAGTGGTTGGCATTGACGCCAGCGTTGGCGCAGGCCATTACCGAGAATCGCTGCGAGGCCTTACCTGCTCTGCGCGCGAAAGCGCTCAGTTTTGCGCGCTCACGAATCTACCCAGAGCGCATCGCCCAAGAGCATGCATTGTGCGAAGCCGGAGTTGCCAGCTTAGTGGAAAAAATCCAAAGTGCGACAGCGGTGATGTTCAATGGCGGCGATCAGAGCTTAACGCGCAAGATACTCTTTGCAGACGATGGCGCCCCCTATCCTTGGACAGCCGCGCTAAAGGCGCGCCCTGTTATTGTTGGCACCAGTGCTGGAACGGCGGTACAAAGTGGCGGCAGTAATGAGCACGGTGCGGTGGCTATGATCACCAGCGGTAGTTCGATAGGCGCTCTTAGTGCGGGCGCCAAACCCCATTCTGCTCCCTCAACGCGAGTGCAGCAACGACGTGGCGTGACGTATGAGCAAAAAGGGGGATTGGGAAGCTTTACCTATGGAGTATTGGATACCCACTTTAGTGAGCGTAATCGTAGTGTGCGTCTGCACTCTTTAGTGCAACACATTGGTCAACATCATGGCTATGGTGTGGATGAGACCACGGCACTGGTCACGCTGTCATCGGCCTCAGGCAGCGGCGCTGCAGTACTCGGTGCTGCAGGTGTGGTAAAGATAACTCCCACGGCAGAAAATGCCTTTCGCTACAGCTTTTACCCTGCGGGTGTGCGCTTAAAACTAAAAGATGGGCACTGGCAGCTGGCTGAGAATACTGAGCAAGTCAGTAGCCCTCAGCTTGCCAACCAAGCGTTACCGGATATTAGGTTCAACGATATTATGTACGATGCTAAGCTTCGCAGTCTGACTCAAGCAATGTGTATGACCAACACTAAAAAAGCCCTAGCGCAGCAATTTGCCGATGGCCAGTATTGGCACTTTACTCTGAATGCAGACGAGCAGACTCGCATGGTTAACACCGCTATAAGTAATAATGCCTGCGCCGTTGAGAACTTGCTTATAAGCTTCTCTAAAGCCTCGTAATCTCGCACCTTAAGCTATAATGGCACCAGCTCGAGGTGCCATTACTCGTACACACTTTATCACCAGCATATCTTTGATACTTTTGGCAGCAACAATAGCGGGTATGACTATAAATCATATCGCGGTAATGCTGTGTAAGCGTTTTTTCCTAGTTGTAATTAGCCACAGTCCCTATTTTAACTATACTGAGGGAGTTGCAGCGTGAGGGAGAACGGTTATGCCTTTGAAATTTAGATTACTTATCGCTTTTTTATTGGTGGGACTGATCCCAGCTCTGGTTATCACCCTAATCAGTGGCTACATCAGCAGTGAGGCACTGCGCGAGCAGGCCTACAACCAATTACGCTCCATCGAAACTATCAAAAAATTACAAATTAAACAGTACTTCGAGCGCATTGAAGTGGATACCCTCAGAGCAGCCAACGATTGGTCAGCACGCATGAGTGAGTCGGACTGGGTTAGAAGTGCGCACCAAAACCAGAGCCGCTTCGCTGATTACATTGAGCGCCGAGGCTACTACGATTTATTTCTTATTGATGACACAGGGGTGGTGAGCTACTCGGTCACTAAAGAGGCGGATTATCAAAGCAACCTCGTCAGTGGCCCTTACAGTGACTCGGGGCTTGCCCAACTGTATCGTCAAGTGATGGAAACAGGCGAATACACATTCAGCGATTTTCAGCCCTATGCACCCAGCGGCGGCGCCCCCGCTGCATTTGTCGGTGCGCCCGTTGTTGCTGGTGGTGAAGTTCAGGCGGTGCTTGCGTTGCAGTTATCCATTGATGCTATCAACGAGGTCATGAACACGCGCGAGGGAATGGGGCGCAGTGGTGAGAGCTATTTAGTTGGTCAAGATTATCGTATGCGTTCAGATTCGTTCTTAGATGCTCAGGGACGCTCAGTCAAAGCCAGCTTTGCCGGCACCATTGCTGATAATGGGATTAAAACCAAAGCGGTCACCGAAGCCTTAGCTGGTCGCAGTAACACCGAAGTGATCATCGATTATAACGGTAATCCAGTGTTGAGTTCTTATGAGCCGCTTGATATTGGCGACACGCGTTGGGCGATGGTGGTAGAAATCGATCAACAAGAGGTATTCAGTAGTGTTGATAAGCTGATATCCAGTATGACGGTATTGCTGGTCTTGGTTATTGCGGCAATATTACTGGCAACATGGTGGGTGGTAAGAATGATCATCACTCCCCTTGGCGGCGAGCCTGAGGAGATGCAAGACATCAGTGAGCGTATCTCCCATGGTGATTTAAGCTGCGAACTAAGCGCACGAGGCGAGGGCAAAAATGTATACAACTCCATGCGAGCGATGAATTCCAATCTGCGGCAGTTAGTCGGTCAGCTCAGCGATACCGTTGACACCTTGGGCTCTACAGTTGAGCAAACATCAGCCAGTACCGAGCAAGAGCTGGAGAATAATCGCACACAAATGGAAAATATCATTAGTATTTCCACAGCCATGCAAGAGATGTCGGCCACCATTGATGAAGTGGCAAAAAGTGCTCGTAACGTTGCTGATTTAACACATGGTTTAGAAGGCACATCGCAACAGACCAATGATTCTATTAATCAAACTTCGGGTGCTCTGCAACAGTTATGTGAAGAAATTGGTCGTGGTGAGAATACCATTAATAGCCTGAGTGAACGTAGCCAAGAAATAGGATCGGTGCTCGATGTGATTAACTCTATCGCTGAGCAAACAAATTTGTTGGCATTAAATGCCGCAATTGAAGCGGCGCGGGCTGGCGATCAGGGGCGTGGATTTGCCGTGGTAGCCGATGAAGTGAGGCAACTGGCACAAAAAACGCAGAGCTCTACGAAAGACATAGAGTCGATGATTGGCATGCTACAAAAGGATGCTAAGCACGCTCGCGAGTCGATGGCTCGAAGTAGCCAATACGCCAGTGATACAGCTGATAAATCTATCAAAAGCACGCAAGCACTGCAGCAAACACTAGAGCAGTTGAAAACAGTGGCAGGCCATGTTGAGGTGATCGCCACGGCCGCCAATGAGCAGAGCTACACCGCTCAAGATATCTCTAAAAGTATGACGCGCATTAATGATGCCGCCAACGATAATGTCGCTACTGCTGAGCAGGTTAAAGCGGCCAGCGAAGAACTCCAACGTCTAGCTTATGAGCTGCAAACCAGTAGCGGGCGCTTCAAGCTTAATTAATGGTTTGCGCACGCAGCTCGCTTTGAATTTGCTCATATAACATTGTGTCGACCTTCAATGCACTGATATGGGTTTGCTGCTTGGCCCAGTGCAGCGCAGTGATGGGATCATCGACGACATGGTAGAAATAATAGGCCAGAGCATCGGCATAGTTATTGGCATCATCCGCTAGTCGGTGAGCCATGCGTTGTTGCGCACGTGCGAGCCACTGTTTTGGAGCTGCATGTGCTAGGCGCACAATTAAGGCATCGGGAATGTCGTCGATGTTCAACTTAAGGCGAGAAAACTGCTCAACAAACTGCTGTGCTTGACCCAGCGCCAACAGTGTGTCGGCAAAAAGTAGCCAAGTGCTGGAACTAAGTTTTGCGCCCATCATGGGGGTGAGTGCTTGTTTTGCTGCCAGGTATTGGCCATCAAAATACAGCGCGGTGGCAAAGAGCTCTTGCGTAAAATAAGCTAGTTCAGAGTTGCCCTCGCGCAGCGGCGAGTGAGCAAGGCGAGTAATAATTGGCTGCAGCGGTTCACTTTGCATTTTTACATCAAGGGTGCACACCATAGCCAAATCAACACTGTGCTTAGTGGCCAGTGATAAACAGGTTGCAAGCGCCTTATCAAAAGAGCCAAGTACGGTTTCAATATTCGCTTTTAATAGTAGCGCATTCGCATCGCTAGGTCGTAATGTTAGGTAATGCTCAAGTGTACTTAAAGCCGGCTGAAAGTGGTGGGCACGTTGCAACATGCTGGCGCGCCAAAAATGACTGATAGGTCGGTCATCGCTTGTGCGCTTAGCTAACTCTTTACTCAGTGCTTTATGGGTAAATGGCTGTGGGGTCACAAACTTATTGCCAGCGATATGCTCCACTAACTCATCGAAACTAAGGTCGTTCAAGCGTGTTTCCTGGCTTTTAGGTTCATGTATATGTTCCAAATGGGCAGTGCAGGGCATCGACACTGTCGCTGCGAATAAAAAGCTAAGGGTGGCGAGTTTCATAACAGCTCCTTAAAAAAGGCCTTCCATGGCCTAGGTTTAACAAGGCAGGTCCGTATTGCCTAATTGCTAGCGTCGACTAAGTCTTGATAGAACTCGGTGGTGTCGACATCGTTGCTAAATATGCGGCCATTTACACGGGCCGGCATGGCGTCACTGGCAGCGGTAAATGCCGCTCGGCTGTAGCTTGAAAAGCTGACCTGTAAAGCGTCGACAGTTATTTGCGCTGTCGCTGCAACGGCCATGTTCTTGCCATCGTCGACAGTAAAACTAAAGCTATCGCTGCCGGTGTACTCAAGCATTGGTTGATAGCTGAAACTGCCATCAGCGTTGACGGTGACAGTGCCATTGGTCGGCGCCATATCTAAGGTGAAAGTTAAGGTATCACCATCAGCATCGGACGCTTGCAGTTGTCCGTTCAACTCGGTGTCAGCTTGCGTCGTAAAGCTTGCATCCGCGACACTGGGCGCGCTATTGCTTGGCATTGGCTGCTTTTTGTCTGTACCATCGTTATCGCTGCCACAACCACTGAGAGTCAGCGCTAGGGTGGTAGCAACTGCTAATTGGATTAAGTTACGCATGATGATCACCTCTTATTACTGCGAACCCGGTAACGGGGTCGCTAAATAAGGAAATTGTGCGTTGGTGTCCTGTGCACTAATGGGCGCGCCATCGGTGAACGGGACATTACCAACGCTTGCATCGTCAGAGCTGCAAAGTCCTAAATCAGTGTCGTTACCGGCAACGGGGATGGGGTAACATAAACGGCCCATCACTACGCGTAAGGCGATATCGACAACATCATCACCAGGGCGACGGCCATTGGGGAAACCCGCTAAATCATCGCCAACAACACCAAAGGTAGACTGCTGCTCTTGTGGTGTGGCTGTAATCGCAGTGTTTAGGCGTAACATCTCAGAAGGTGTCACGGTTGCTAACTGGTTGACGCCCTCAAACCCGGTTAGGAAGGCAGTAACCAAATCGATGCGCGGAAAGTTAGTTGGCGCCAAGGTTTCAATATTGGTGCCTAGTGTTTGGTTGACCGCATCTTTGAAAAGAATATTGAGTAGTTCTGGTAAGCTAGGATGGGTCACATAGTCAGCAAATTGACCATCATCTTTTGGATGAGCACTGGAGAAGGTGTCTTTATCTTTCAGGCCAATGACCAGCTCATTAACCAGAGGGTTACCAAGACGTGAAACCTGCACTAATGTTCCGCCATTGACTGCAGGCTTGGCAAAATTTGCTCGCGGATTAAGAATACGCGCTTGTGGCATCCACGCTGTAGTCCATGTACCAATGGTGCCGTTGCCTTCACCGGTAACACATTCTTTAGGTAATTCGAGCGCTAGAGCGGTCACGTTTTTGGTTGCTAAGTCGTCATTAGCGGTGTCCTGAGTAATACCACCTGGGAATCCTTCACCGTCATTGGCACCAGGAGCACTATCGCCTTCTACGGGCACATAGTTGACCAAATCAAAGGTCTTGCCAAGGTTGACGACAAAGGGGTCTTTGCGTTGACCAACAAACACTTTTGCCGGTGAGCCACAATTAGGTAGAGCCACTTCATAGACAAATTGGTCACTGTATTGCTGATAGGCAGCAGGGCTGGTAAACGTTTTATTACCGATATAATCCAATGGCTTGGCAAAATTTTCTGTGCTGGTCATTGGGTTAGTCACGGGGATGCCTGTACCTGAGGCCATTGGGCCTTGCACGACACTTAGGGTGTAGCTTTCAGAGAAGTTAGCTGCGCTTTGATCGCTGGCACTGATTGGCCCCACGTTTTTTAGCGGGACGGCGATACTTTTCGTATTGCCTTCAGGACCCACATTGAGTGCAATGCCATCGCCACCGGCGAGTGCCGAACTAAAATCGAAGACATAGGTTAAATCTTCGATAGCATCGCCGTCATTGTCGATGTGAATGGCGTATTTGGCATCTGGGTGCATCGCGAAGTAATTAGGGCCACCATAGGGGTCTTGTAGCGGAATGTAGTTAGCAATAACGGTTACATAGCCCCCCCGTTGTGCCTCGTAACTATTGAAGGCATAAAAGTCGGTGGAATCGACCGTAGGCATTCGCGCGATATTAGGTGCTTCTCGATGACTTGAGGCATGAGCGGGAAGGGCACTAAGAATACCGAGAGCACCGGCGACGATAGAAAGTGATAAGTGTTTAGCATGAGTCCGCATGGGATTCTCCTTTTTGCTGAGTTCATGGCCGTAACGGGGCAAAAAGGACTTTGGATGCAAAAAAAATTAAAAAAGCTAAAAATTTTTTAAAAAATCTATATTTTCAATTGATTAGGCGCATAAAAAAGGGCCCGTACGGGCCCTAACAAAATGGTTTGCTTTAAATGTCGACTAACTCAGCCGTATATAGCACTTCGGTGGGCGTGCCAGTGGGAGAGCCACCGAGTGGCTCCAAGCTGACAGCGAGCAGGTTGATATTGCCATCGGCGAAATCTTTGGGGATAGGGAGCGATGCCTGCCCTGATTTGGGTAACAAACCTAAGGAAATTGGCGCTTCTTGAGTTTTTACAATCATCCATAGCTCGTAGTCTTTATCTTGTCTTGCTTTTAGCTGCTCATTGGCTTTAACCAGCAGAGCGTTGTCAGTAGCATCAATAAGCCAAAGTGGTTGTTGCTGCTGATCTTTTACAAGCGCAAACTGATCACTGACAAAGCGCTGGTCCACCGGCTCTGAAGGCAACATCAGCAGTATTGTGAGCAATACACAGGCTGCAAGGCTGGCGGCGCTGATTGTTGGCCAGAACCAAGGCGTTGATGTTTTAGTCACTGATTTGCCGTGGCTGATTGCGGTGACATTCTGTGTGTTGTTGATACGAGCTTGAATCTTTTGCCATACCTGTGGATTGGGCGCATCATGGGGCAACTGCGTACCGAGTGTGTTGAGGTGCTGCTCCCACTGATTTGTTGCATGGCGCGCATACTCTGAGGTCATCAATAAACGCGCAAAGCGTTTACGTGCGGGACCCTTGAGCGTTCCGAGCACGTACTCGGCGGCTAAATGGTCAATGAGGTTGTGGTTGTCATAGTTCATATTCCTAAGCACCTCTTTAATTGCGATAACCCTCGACGGATCCAGCTTTTAACTGTGCCAAGTGGGTCGCCCAAGTGGGAAACGACTTCGCCATGGCTAAAGCCGCGAAAGTAAGCTAAATGAATCGCATGACGTTGCTCTGGAGCAAGCGCCTCGATACAGTGCGCCAACTGTGAGTTTTCTTCAGCCATGATGGGTTGCTCACTGCCATGAGTTTCTTCATACTCTTCCTCTTGGCGGACCTTTTGATAACGCAGCATGTCTAAGCAGCGGTATCGCGCAATGCTCACCATCCAACTGAGCACTTCTCCCTTATCTGTTTGATAATCGCTGGCATTGTGCCAGATACGCACATAGGCCTCTTGCAGCGCTTCATCAGCTAAGGCTGGGCTATTCAACATTTTACGGCAAATAGCGTTGATGAGACCGCTGGTGTCTTTGTAGAGGTGTTCAAAAGCGCGTTGATCACCTTGCGCCACCGCTGTCAACCAAGCTAAATGATGTTCTTTTTGCACGACGTTATCCCCTTAACGATTAGTAAGCCTAATTGGATGCATAGACTCTTGCCAGACTAGCACATAACACTATTTTAACAATTAATTGGGCTGATAATTAGCAACGACATCAATAACTTCGTTGTATTAAAGCGGTACACATGGATATTTAAAGAGAGGCTTTTAGCGCTTGCGCTTACTGATGATCGTGATATGGTTTTACTATAACACTATACAAGGAGTGGTTGATGTACGCTGCTGTTGCTTACTTATTGATGGCCGTGGCGCTTTGTGCCATTGCCGTAGTTATTAAAATTCCTTATTTCGCAATCTTTTTCTACTGGAGCGCACTGTCGTTACTACTGGTTTCCTTGGCCTATATCGCCAATTTAGGGCGCATTTTTAGAAAGCGTCAAGATGGCAGTATTCCTTGGTATATTCGTTGGGCTTTTATTCCCTTCTTATTGGGTGCGCAACTATATAACTCTTGGCAACGGCGCACAGATAAAGTGCCACCTATTCAAGAGGTTGAGCCAGGCTTATTTCTTGCCTGCCGACTGTTTCCTTCCGATGTGGAAACCCTTAAGCATGAAAATGTCACTGCCATACTAGATGCTACCTGCGAGTTTGATGGCTTGGACTGGTCGCTTATCGGTGAAAACATCAGCTATTTAAATATCCCTGTGTTGGATCATGCGGCGCCAAACCGTGCGCAACTGCGCCAAGCCATCAACTGGATTCATCACCACCGCAAACGCAACCGCAATGTGGTTGTACATTGTGCCCTTGGACGCGGGCGCTCGGTGTTAGTGATGGCTGCTTACTTACTGGCTAAAGAGCCTGAGGCGGACCTAGACGAAGTATTGTCGCGAATTCAGGAGACCCGTGAGACGGCCAACCTCAATCGCTTCCAGCGCAAGGCCCTGAAGAAAATGCACAGCAGTGGTGAACTCGAAGTACGCAATAAAGTGTGCTTAATTGCTAATCCAGTCTCTGGACGTAAGTTATGGGGTGAAAAAAAGCACGAGATCATGTCACGCCTCAATGGCTATTTTGACATGTCGGTGAAAACCACCACAGAGGAGGTTAATGCGGCGATGCTAGCCGAGCAAGCGTTGGCCGATCATCCTGATATGATCATCGCTTGCGGGGGCGATGGCACGGTCACCGAAGTTGCCTCTGTGATCTGTAATAGCGATATCGTCCTAGGAATTATTCCCATGGGCACAGCCAACGCCTTAGCGCATGTGATTATGGGGATTGAGTCTAAAGCCTTTGGGGTTGATAAGGCCCTTGATGTGTTGATCAGTGGAGATGTTCAGGCCATAGACACAGCGCGCTGTAATGATGAGTTAACGCTGCTACTCATCGGCCTAGGGTTTGAGCAAAAAATGATTGAAAGCGCTCATCGCGACGCTAAAAATAGCAGCGGCCAGTTCGCCTATTTGCAAGGCTTCTGGCAAGCGCTTGGCGAGCATAAGGCCAAAGATTACG
Organism: Pseudoalteromonas sp. CO325X; assembly: GCF_004208955.1. Taxonomy (NCBI): domain Bacteria; kingdom Pseudomonadati; phylum Pseudomonadota; class Gammaproteobacteria; order Alteromonadales; family Pseudoalteromonadaceae; genus Pseudoalteromonas; species Pseudoalteromonas sp. CO325X. Next base: position 68,371 of record NZ_SGPG01000019.1, on the reverse strand, counting down.
AGTTAACATTGGATGATATGGCCCCTCAGTCCGTGCATACAAACAGTATGATTATTGCCAACGCAGCGCCTATTTTCACTTTGTTAGCGCAAGGGCGAGGGCAACCTGAGCATGACGATGGTTTATTAGATGTCAATTGGCTCGAACCGGCCAAAGACTCCAGCGTTAACGTACTTAGTATTGCTGAGCTTGCGTTTAACAGTGTGACTCAAACTCAACTTGACGTGAATGCGCACCATACCAATGCCCGTAAAGTGCGTGTTACAGCCAATGAGCCTATTGATTACGTCATTGATGGTGAAACTCGTCAGGCAGATGAGTTGGTCATTGAAATTCAGCCTTCATCATTGCGTGTAATGGCTCCGCAGCGCAACGAAGAGTCATCTTAAAAGCACAAAGTGACTGGGCCCAGATCATTGGGCTCAATCACCTTATAGCATTAGTTAGTGTACGCGGATTTTGCCTTGCTGCTCGGGATAAACAGGGTGGCCCTGTTTGTCTACAGCTCGCCAGATAAGCGCGCCGTTATCCTGGTTTGGGTGTTTACGGGCACAGATTTTCGGCGCCCCAAACATATCAATTACCGCCCCTTCACTGTAACGACGCTCTTCATACCAACACACCGATGTGTGCTGCGCATCGACCCAAACACGCGTTTTGGTTTTCTTGGTATCGGCCACCCCTTGCGGGGCGAACATCAGTGTTATCAATACCACAAGCGCTGTGCGCATATCGGTTTCTCCGAGGTGTAATCGTTATGTCAAAGCAACAGACACAATTGTGATACCTGTTGCTTTGCGTGTTTAGGTGGCATCCACCTGTTGCTGCGGCGCTGCATCAGCAAAGGCTTTGAGCGTATTACAGTGCTCATAGACAGCCATGATTTTGGGGTAACGGTCCATATCGACCTTAAACCGCAGCGCGTTAAACACTTGAGGTACCAGGCAGATGTCGGCAAGTGTTGGCGCACTGCCAAAGCAAAATGGACCCTCGCCGAGCTGACTTTCAAGGCTGTCAAAGCCGGTCACTATCCAGTCTTGATACCACTTGGTTTTCTGCTCATCACTGACATTGAGCTCTGCTGTTAAATACTTTAGCACACGCAGATTGTTGATGGGGTGAATATCGACGGCAATGGCATATGCCAGAGCGCGAATTTGTGCTTTTTCCCAGGCATCACCACTAACCAGCGGCGCCTGCGGGGCTATTTCGTCCAACCACTCTAAAATAGCCAGTGATTGACTAAGTACGCCTTGCTCGGTTTCAATGGCAGGTAGCAAGCCTTGGGGGTTTTTACTGAGATAGGGCTCGCCACGCTGCTCGGATTTGAGCAAATTGACCGGTACAATGTCATGCTCCAGCTCCTTTAAATTTAGTGCAATGCGCACGCGATAAGCCGCCGATGAGCGAAAATAACTGTATAGCTTCATTATTTCTCTCCGTTAAAGTGTTTTTTTATCCCTTTCCAGCAATCAAGATAGTTGCTTTGGCGCTCTTTGCCAGTTAACGCGTACTTTGTGGGGGCAATGATATAGCGGGATTCAAACATAAAGGCTAAGGTGTTTTCATAGCGAACCGGCTCAAGCTCGCCCTGGCTTGCCTTGTCGAACACTTCAGCTTCTGGGCCGTGTGGTGACATGCAATTGTGTAGGCTCGAGCCACCTGGCACAAAGCCCGCTTCTTTCGCGTCATAGGTGCCTTTAATCAGACCCATAAATTCACTCATGACATTACGGTGGTAATAGGGTGGTCTAAAGGTGTGCTCGGCGACCATCCATCGCTCAGGGAAAATAACGAAGTCAACATTGGCCACTCCAGGGGTGCCTGAAGGAGAGGTCAATACCGTGAAAATGGATGGATCTGGGTGATCGAAACTGACCGTGTTCATGACATTAAAACGTGACAGGTCATATTTGTATGGCGCGCTGTTACCGGTCCAAGCCACCACATCCAGTGGTGAATGAGTGATATCTGCTCGATACAGTTGGCCGCTAAATTTGGCCACCAATTCAAAGTCACCTTCTTTGTCTTCAAATGCAGCGACAGGGTATTGGAAGTCGCGGTCATTGGCATAGCCATTGGCGCCCACTGGACCGCGCTCGGGGAGAATATAGGGGTGGCCGTAGTTTTCGCAGATATAACCGCGCACGGGGCCATCCATTAATTCGACAAGGAACTTCATTCCGCGAGGGATCACCGCGATTTCCCCTGGGACAATTTCGATGATGCCGCATTCTGTACGCAGTTGCAGGCCGCCTTGTTGCGGCACAAACAGCATCTCGCCATCGGCGTTATAAAAGTAGCGCTCATGCATCGAGGTATTGGCCACATAGATATGAATACCAATCCCGGCTTGACCATTGACGCTACCGTTAGCTGCCATGGTCACCAAACCATCAATAAAGTCGGTATGCTCAACGGGAATATCGATTGGATCCCAACGCAGCATAGTCGGTGGAGTCGGCACTTCGGTGATGGGGGCACTGCGCAGTAAGCCATTGTCCAGGGGTTGATAATCTCCTTGAACCACCGATGGGCGAATACGATATAGCCAAGAGCGACGATTGTCGGCGCGCGGCGCGGTAAACGCGGTTGTCGAGAATTGTTCAGCGTAAAGGCCATAGTTGACCTTCTGTGGGCTGAATTGACCAATTGGCAAGGCATCGGCAAGGGCTTCGGTGTCAAACTCATTGCCAAAGCCGGTCATGTATTGCAGTGTATGTTTGCTCATTAGTAGGCTCCTGTTGTATTGTTAGTCAACATACTCTCATGTGAGAGTAATTTCAAACATCACGCACAGGGCGGGTGTAACATAAATTTTACGTGTAAAGTCGATGCCATTTGATTTAAATAACTTCATCCCCTATCTGCTTACCTTGTCTGGGGCTAAAGTCAGCGCTGCTTTTGCCTCTGTTTATCAAGATTCATTATCAACTCCCCAATGGCGCATTATGTGTCATTTAAGACAACAGAAATCAGGCCTAACGTCACGCCAACTATGCGACTATGCGTTATTAGACAAATCAACGGCATCGCGGGCAATTAATGGTTTGCACGCACAATTGTGGGTTGAGGTGCAGCCTTGTGCTGAGGATAAGCGCGCCAAACAAGTGCGCTTAACGCCTTTGGGCGAGTCATTGATGGATAAGTTAGAGGCGAGGGCTTTGCAGTGGCAACAGGGCTTGATAGCCGAGCTGAGCGCAAAGGAACAGGCCTTGTTGAAAGGTTGTTTGCAGAAATTAAACCGCGCTGCAGAGGCGAGTGCCAGTCGTCAGGCATAAAAAAGGCCCACTTTATGTGAGCCTTCTATTATCGTGTTTACTAATTATTAGAATGTATAGCGAACACCGATGCGCATTTCCCACAGTGACGCATCGCGTTGTACAGACGTGTCTTGGTTGCCATCGTTAAAGCCGGTATAAACATAACGACCATTGCTGTCGATATTCATATCAACCATACGGTTGCCTACGAATGAGCCTTTTTTGTAAGTGCCCCAGTCGTCGTTTAACAGGTTAGTTAGGTTGTCGATGACAAAGAACACTTCACCGTTGTGGCCTTCTGCGAAGCCAGGCAGCTGTTGCGTTACTTTCAAATCAAACTTCACGTACCACTCGGCATTTTCAGAGTTACGATCGGTCACTGAGCCACGCTTCAAGCCTTCTTCTTCGATGAATGCATTGAACGCAGCGAGGTCTTCGGCACTCATGTCATAAACAACGTTTGGATCGTTTTCCAACGGTACGTACAGTAATTGGCGTGAACCATAACCATAGTTGTTGAAATCGCCGAACTGGCTGTCTGCGGTATCAAATACGTAGCTGTAAGGTAAGCCTTCGCTTGCTTGACCGAGTAGGTTGAAGCGAGTTTCGTAACCATCGAAGAACTCTTGGGTGTAGCCAAGGCGCAACGTAAAGCGGTGCGGTACTTCGTAATCTGAAGTGGCCGGTCCTGGCATACCCGGATTGGTGGTTGCGAAGTTACTGTAGTTCGATGCCGCCACTGAGCTATTCATTGGGTTTACATCTTCTGAATCAGTAAATGCATAGGCCACAGTGAAGTCGATGCCGTTATCGTAGGACTTGCTTAGTGCTGCCGAGATAATGGTTGATTCGCCATCATCGCCGTCCACATTGGTGAGCATGTACTCTTGGTTACGACCTTCAATGCTTTCGAAGATAGGACGACCATCAAAGGTTGTTTCGCCGCTATCACGTAAAGCGATGTCTTGTAGGTACGCTGAATCTTGTTTTTGCGTGTGCAATACATCTAGGTTAACAACATAGTCATTTTCGAAGGTGTACGTAGCACCGACTGAGTACTTCCACTCTGACGGGATTTCAAAATCAGGGTCGATAGAGTGAGTTGCTGAATCACCTGCGCCTGGTGTGGTTGCCGCGATTTCATCAAACAGTGACTGTGGTACGCCGTAACCCGGAGTGTCACCATTGGTCATTGCAGTATTGAACAGATCTACACCAGATGCGCTCAACTGAATTTGTGTTACACCGTCGTTTTGGTAAGCACTTGAAGCCCATACGTTCGGGTTACCACCTGAGTAAAGACCGAAACCAGCGCGAATCTCAAGGGCATCGTCTACGAACCAGTTAAAGCCAACACGCGGTTGCAACAAGTCGACGCCATCTAGGTTTTGCTGGTTAGAGAAACCATAGCGATTTTCAAATTGCGCATTAAAGTTTGGATAGTCGTCACTTTGGTATTTGTCATAGCGTAAACCAAACAACAAGGTCGCATCGATATCAGTGAAACTATATTCGTCTTGAACGTATAGAGTATGCACTTGGTATGAGAATTCTGCCGCTAAGTCGTTCGGATTGTTGCTGCCTGCTGCGTTATAATAATAAACGCGATCAGCGATACCTTGCTCATAATCTTCGATTGAGTCGAAGCGGAACTCACCTTCGGTGTGCTGTACGAAAAGGTTGAACACGTTCAAATCTTCATACTCATAACCGGCAGTAATAGTGTGCTGGTCAAGGTAATAAGTACCTGAGATTTTCGCAGTCAGGTTATCCCAGTTAAGGTCGTTTGACTGACGTGAATCATCCGGGCCGATGTATACAGTGTCGTCATTGGGGCCGTAGCTGATTTGGAATTCACCGAAACCGCTAGCCGCATCAAGTGACTCTTGGCGAGCATCTAGGTCTGACTTGCCGATACGCACTTCAGTTGAGAAGTTGGCCGACCAGTCTGAGTAAAGTGAACCGACGATAGAGTAGAACTCTGCGCCACGCTCGTAGAAGTGACTAGAAAATGCCAATTCGTCGTTGTCAGCATCGGACTGTGAAAGATCAAAACCATCGTTGTAGTTATACACTACACTGGCGCGGTGATCTTCGTTAATGTTCCAGTCTAGTTTTACCAACAGCTTTTCATCTTCGATAGGCATGCTGCCTGGCGTTCCGCCGATATCGTAGTTATAAACATCGCTGGTGATTTGGCGAATGCGGTCGATATCTGATTGGCTGATATTACCATTGTCGATAGGACCGTAATCGAACTGTTTTACCCCTTCCAACTTCTCGTAAGAGGTGAACAAGAATAGCTTATCTTCAATCAGTGGCATGCCCACATTAAAGCCGTAGCGTTTTTCGGTGTAGTTGCCGTTATCAATGTCGCCATCGATTTCGTCGATGCTGTCGCCTTTCATCGAGTCATTGGTGTAATCAAAGAATACGCCACCGTGCAACTCATTGGTACCAGATTTAGTAACTGCGTTGATGTTACAAGAGGTAAAACTGCCGTACTGAACGTCAAACGGGGCCATTTCAACGGCGACTTGCTCTAGCGCGTCAAACGAGAACGGCTGGCGCACCGTTGGGTAACCATTTGAATTCAAACCAAAGTTGTCGTTCATACGAACGCCATCAAGGGTTAAGCTGTTAAAGCGCGGGTTAGCGCCACCACAGTGAATCGCGTCGCGGCTATCGTCCACATAAATACGTGGGTCGGCACGGACAATATCTTTAATATCACGGTTAATGGCTGGTGCTGATTCTAAATCTGCTTGAGTAAAAGTCGCGGCCGGGCCGGTGCCACCTGAAAATGAACTAATAGGACGGCCGGTGACTACGATTTGCTCGATATCGCCTTTCGCTTGAAGTTGCACTGTTACTGGGTACTCTTTACCCAGTGATAGATAAACATTTTCAACGACTTGGTCTTCAAATTTATCTGAGTCGATCAGTACATTGTATGGGCCGCCAACGCGCAAGCCTTTGGCGCTAAAGTAGCCAGCATCATTGACTACAGCGGTCTTTGCAGAGCCTGTCGGCAAGTGAATAATGGTCACTTCAGTGCCTGCAGCCGGGTTGCCGTTTGGTCCAGTGATTTGACCTTTGACTGAGGATGCGGTTTCGTTAGCAAAAGCACCTGAAGACATGCCCACAGTAGCGGCAATGGCCATCGACAGTGCCGATTTCCTAAGTTGCATTTTCATGTTGTTTTCCCGTGTTTAAGTGTCATTAGTTAGACGGTCATTAATTATCGTAAGATATTAAAAACTATTATTGTTACCGTGGTATTGCGAAAAGCTAAAATTGCACATTTTATTGCAAAAATAAGCCCTTAACTCGCTCAACGGCGTGACTCTTATTGTTACTTGCTTTAAATATATTAACAGCTAAGCCTAGTTCATCGACTCATAGATGCCAGTATATCGACACACTCTGATGCGCTTAGCTTAGTGGCTGTTGAAAGTGGGTGAATTGTACCCATCATAGCCAGCTTAGTCACTCTTTTTCAGCAAATTAAAGGCCATTTGTCCGCTTTAGATTGAACTTTGTTTATAAACTGTAAGTTGCAGTATTAACCAGCAGCGGCAGGTATATATCGTCGGGAGAGGCGGTTGCATAAAAGCACACCAGAGTGTCAGGGGTATAATGATCACGAATAACCCTAGGGAGGAGGGAAGTCAAGGTATAAAAAAGCCCACCGAGGAGGTGGGCTTGAGGTTGCGATTTTCTAACTAATTAGAAAGTGTAGCGTACACCAATCTTAGCTTGCCAACCCGACGAACTCTGTGAAATAGAGTTGTAGTTACGAGTGTCGAAGCCATTGTGGCGACGGTCAATGATGATGCGGCCTTCTTTATCTAAGCCACCAAAGTCATAAACTGCTTGGTCTGAATAGCTTAGGCGCTTTTCTACGCCCCAATCATCATTAAGTAAGTTGGCGAAGTTCTCAACCATCACGTAAAGCTGGCCTTTGTGGCCTTCGGCAAACCCAGGGATTTCTTGCTTGAAGCTTACATCCATGGTGGTTACCCAAGGTTGTGTGCCGGTGTTACGGCCAATGATCTCACCACGTTCAGAAATGCCTGCTTGATTAAGCAAAGTTTCTAGCTCATTCCACGTCACCTGTGACTCATCCCAGTTGACCGCTGCGTCATCAGCGCCTGATGGAATATAGGCTAGGTAGGCTGAGTGGCTTTGGAACTCGCTACCGATATCGCCGAAGTCGTAATCATTGTAGAAGCCCATTGAGTGGCTGTAAGGACGACCCGAACGACGCTCGAAGAACATGTTGAACTGTGATTCATAGCCTTCAAAGAACTCGGTCTTGTAGCGAAGGTTAATTTTAAAGCTGTGCTCTACTTCATAGTGACCACGGCCCACAGTATCAATATTGCGGCTCTCGACTAGCGCATGCTTATAGTTACTGATGGCGCGTGATGATGAACCAGGCGCTACTTCAGTGATATCTTGGTGCGCGTAGCTCACAGACGCATACAGACCGTTGTCCCACTCTTTAGCAAGTGCCGTGGCTAGGATCACTGAGCGACCGTTTTGGTCAGCATTGGTCATCATGATGTCGTAATTTTCTTCACGCTCACCATCGTAACGGCTCTCGTAAATCACCCGACCATCAGCTGATTCACCCACTGGAACCAAAGCGGTATTGTGCCATACTGCTTCGTTTTCCTTTTTGTGATAAACCGCTTCACCGGTCCAGCTAAAGCCATCACCTAGTAGCTCTGAATCAAACTCATATTCAAAGCCAAGTTGAGCACGAATTGAAGACGGTAATTCAAAGTTAGGGTCGGTGTAGTTAGTGCTTCCTGCGCCTTGAGTCATAGAAGCTTGGATTGCTTCAGGTACTCGGGTGATATCCGCTTCAACACCGTCTTGTGAATAGTAATCAGCAATCGCTTGCGATGTGGCTGCTACATAAGTTAGACCATCGTTTTGGTATGGATTGTTATACCACACGTTTGGAATACCGCCTTGGAAGCGACCTACGCCACCATTGATGGTGAGGTTCTCGGAGGCGTAGTATTTAAAGCCAACGCGCGGCAGAATGATGTCTAAGCCATCAAGGTTCTCTTGGTTTGAGTACCCATAAGTGGCTAGGAAGTTTTCGTTTAGCGTGGGCTTATCATCTGATGATAAGCGCTCATAACGAAGACCGACAGTAAGTTCCAACTCATCAGTGGGGTAGAATTTGTCTTCAACATACACAGCAAACTGATTACGGCGTGCGTCATAAGCCGTGTCATCGGCGTTATTAGTGTAGGCATTGCTATAATCGAAGTCATAGTCACCGTCGTAGTAACCGACTTGGCGGTTTTGGAAATGTTCGAGTTTATCAAATTCCCACACACCTAATGAACCCGCTGCGAATAGGTTGTATAGGCGCAGTGACTCATACTGAGCACCAAAATTGATTTCGTGGTCACCCCAGAAGTAAGTACCATCGAAGGTCAGGGTGAGGTTTTCCGTTTCCGATTGGTTTTTATGACGATATTCATCGGTGCCGAACTGATAGGCTGGGCCGCGATAGTATTCTTCTACCTTAACACTACCAATGCTTGAGTTGGTGAGGCTGTCGCTACTGACATCTTTATAGGCAATGCCAATTTCGGTTGAGAGATTACCTGACCAATCTGAGTATAGCTTAGCGGCAAAGTTGTTAAACTTGGTTTCGTAGGTATAACGGCTCGAGGCCAACATTACTGTATCGCCGCCGGTACCGTAGTTTCGCTCGTCGGCGTCATCTTGCCATTGGTAGGTGAAGTCAGCGCGGTGATCTTCAGCCACGTTCCAGCTTAGTTTTACCAGTAAGCTGTCGTTGGTATCTTCCGGGTCGCCACCAAGCTCATCACTCAGACCGTAGGTGCTGTCTAGTACAGAAAGGAACTCATTAAAGCTTTGCTCTGTGGTATCGTACTCGTGCGTTGCACCTGAGCCTTCAAAACCATAGTCCATTTCCAGTTCACTGGCCCAGCTGTTGTAGTTCACAAAGAAGAATAATTCGTCTTCGATGATGGCGCCACCGGTGCTGATCCCGAAACGCTTTTCAGATTGAATCGGGTCTGACTTGGTTGTTTCGAAGGTGCGGCGACCATTCTCGTCGAGTGCCGGTCTTCCATCTGCGTATACCTGAGAAATACTCTCTACTTCTCCAGCAAGACTTGGGTTAGTGAATTCATAGAAACCGGTGAATTCAAACTCATTGCTTCCCGATTTAGTTACCGCGTTGATAACACCACCGCCAAAGTTACCTTTTTTCGCTGAAAACGGTGAGGTATCCACCGACACTTGTTCAATAGCGTCTAGCGCAACAGGTGGCTGCTCAGTGGGGTAACCGCCATAGTTCAAGCCGAAATCGTCATTTTGGCCGATGCCATCAACAGTTAAGCTGTTACTTCTTGGGTTGCTACCGGCAATGGTTAGCTCGCCGCTACCATTAATGCTTGCTAACGGGTTCAAACGAGCAATATCTTTGATATCGTTATTAAAGCTCGGAGTGTTAGCAATTGTGTCTTGGCCAAATACGCTGCTTGAACCGCCTGCTTTTTGCAAAATACGGTAGCCTGATACTTCGATACGCTCAACGTTGATAGGCTCAAGCTGAGAAGTCACTCGGCGAGTTTCACCTAGTTCAAGGTAGATGTTCTCCAGCTCTGCATCACTGTATTTATCTGAGTCAATGAGGATGCGGTATGGACCACCTACACGCAAACCCTTGGCGATGAACGCGCCAGAATCGTTAGTCGTAAAGGTGCTCACCGTGCCGGTAGGCTCGTGAATCACTGAGATTTGCACGTTAGGTGCAGCATCGCCTTTAGGCGTGGTGATCTTACCGCGCATTGATGATGAAGTATCGGCTGCGAAAGCGTTTGCTGACACGCCCAAAGCGAGTACGAGCGCGCCGGCCACTTTCGTTAAGCGAACGTTTTTCATTATGTTGTTTCCCGTGTTTTGTTTCATTGGTTAAACAGTGTGTAATCGAGTGATTATTTTTATTGTTATTAATTCGGTCTATTGTTGTCCGTATAGCGCGTTAAGCACGGCTGCTAGGCGTACACCCGCACGTTGCAGTTGTTGCTCCATCACTGGACGATAGGTAAATAAGTAGTCGTAGCTGACTTGCTCACCGGTATTGGCGTAAATGTCTTGCGCTAATTGGTGAGACTCAATGAGCCACTTTTTAATATCCAGGTCTTTATTTATTGCCTTGATATCAACGCAGCATAGGAAGTCTGCGTATTCGGAATATGACAACTTTTGGCTCTCAACAAGGTCGGTATCCCATAAACGATGTAAATTGGTTTGCTCACGAAAGAAGGTGACATCGATGCGGTTACCGCCTCGGTCCTCGGCATTACCGACATGCATAGGTTGATGAATATCGCCAATAATATGAATTAAAAAACGCAAATAGAATTGCTGCTGTTGTTGGCTTGTTTTTGGCGAGCGCAGTGCCTTCATAGCTGTTAGGATGGCTGTGTAGGCGTCTTTTACATCATGCTTGTGTTCTTTTGCTGAGAAGTGCTGGTGCGTAAATTCCTCAACGGAGTCGATAGTGATGTAATGCCAAGGGCTGGCCTGCTTTTGCCAGAATGTATCGGGGGAAGAGCGCATTTCATCAGCCCAAGTACTGACTCTGGCCATACTGTGGCCCGCTAAAATGGTAGACACCTGTTGCTTTGCATCAGCATCCAAATGGTGCTCAGCAATGGCTCCTACAATACGATGACCGTTGGCGCCCCAAGCGCTCACTTTCGTTGCGAAAAAACTAACAAAAGCGAGGGTGCAAATAAGCGTCAATTTGCTCAGATGCGTATAATTGAACTGTAAACTCATTGTTGTTGTCACGTTACTGGCTTGCTTAAGTGAAGGCAAATTGTCCGGATTTTTAAGCGAAAAAACAGGACTTGATGGGATTCATAATTACTTGTTAATAAAGTATATAAAACAAATGCTTATGGTTTATAAATAAAATTACCTATTGCAATAAGTAATTATAATTGTTGAAATAGTAATTGAATTCAATAAAAGCAGCACAAAAGCCCGTGACAAGCATATTTAACAGACGTGACACTGCGCTTATCCTGGTTACATTAATGGTACTGGCGTTAACTAGTTACCTTATCGGAACAATGCGTTTTACCTTGGCAACCACGCAACTGGGTAATGTTATAGAGACTCACTACAGTTGTAATACCACCCAGCCGGGAAATAAAACGCAGCTTACGTTGTTTGCCCCAAGCGAAAATGTCGTCAAACGATTGGCTCAATCGCTATGTAAGGACACCACTGTGTCTAAGCAATACGGCGCTGTCCAAGCTTTTTGGGGAGGCTCTTCTGAGTTTGAGGTGAATGTGCTGGGAAAAGGTCTAGCGGATTTAATCCTTGCGAAGGAAAACCTCTTCAGTGCCTTTACCGCCCATGAAACCTATGGCTACTCGCCCCTTGTCGGTTATCCTTCATACACGGCCTACTTTATTGCGAGTAAAGAAAAACCGCGTTTAGAGAAAAGCTACTTTCTTGATAAGCGCATTGGCTTAATTGAATATCCCACCAGTCGCTCCGGTCACATTATGCCCAAGCAAGTGTTCAAGGAGCTTGATATTAATATGAATAGCCTGAATATCACTTTTGTGAACTCGCACAGTGCGTTGCGAGATAAGTTAGCGCTAGGTGAAGTGGATATCATTAGTTCCTATTGGCAACAAGCAGATAACGAGCGCTTTTCTGCAAACTATATAACCGCAATCAGTGACAATATCAGTGGTAGCCATTGGTTTTTACGCCAAGCCAGTGACAATCCTGACTTAGCCTGCGCTATTCAGGGCGCTATTTTAAGTCAAGCAGAAGAGCAATCGGCACAATACTTTAAACAAGCCAAACCTTATTGGCAATGCAGTGATTCGGCACCCGCAACATTTCAAGGAGAGCCGCTGTGAGAGCGATTAAAATTGCGTTGCTAAAGCATGTGCACAGCTGGGTTCGGCACTTTAATGCCAATATCGCCACGGTATTATTTGCATGTTTGGCTATGATTATCGCTTACTGCAGTTACGCAGTGGGGGCATTGAATAGCTGGCATCATCAACAGCAACAAGCGATAGCCCAGGTCAAAACACGCATCGCCCTGGATGCTCAATACATTGGACTACCCAATAGGTTGTTGGAGGTACCGGGCGATCGCAAGCGCGTGGTGCATTATCTCAAGCAGCTCAACACTCACCTCGCATCACAAGGTTACGCAATTCAAGTGCATGCAATAGCGGGTACTACGATCGGGAATGAGACAAGCAATCTTGAGAGCTTCAACCTCGTTCGCACAGGTGGGGAAACGTTCACCGTGACGCTGTCACCAGCGGTGATGCCTCTAGCCCAGCTATTGAGCCCTTGGCCTATACTCATCGTGCTGCTGCTGTCTGTCGCCATGCGAGCGTGGTTTAAAACCCTCCAAAGCAAATTAGATAAAGCGCGAGAAGCGGGTACGCCGATACTTGAGCGCAAGCGCCTACTTATTGATTTAGCGGATAAAAGCTTACGCTATGGTGAGCAGGGCAGGCAGGTGCAATTAGCGAACAAGCCCCTTTGTTTTTATCTGGCGCTGTTGGAATTTGGCATTGAATACCCTGAGGTGACGTTAAATCAAAATAAAGAGGTGCCACAAGAGCTATTGGATTTGGCTCATAAGTATTTTGGCCGCCTTATCGATTTAGGACACACGATTAGAAAGCGCCCCAACTTTGGCAATAGTTTAGAGAAAACGCTGAGTGAAATTCGTGCTGCACTGGATGAAGTGTTTGCAGCAGACTCGCAAGATAAAGAACCTTATTTTCCGCCTAAAGCCCATGGTGAAGGGTCACGCTCGCGTGTCCATCACTATGGGCTTAGGGCCATCAATGACGATGATTTTGAGGTTATTGGCAAGTAACCGGATGAGGCACTTTCATTGCCTTAATTGGGCTGTGCTTGCTTACATAGTTGCTCAAAATACTGGCATCTGAGTCGCCAGTGTCAACGAAGCGGGTGTCGGTGTTTAAACGCGGATAGCCATCGCCACCTGCCGCATTGTAGCTATTGATACTCATACGATAGGTCTTATCTAGCTGTAACGGCTGACCGTCAATGCGCACTGATACCAATTCATCCCCCTCGCACACCGGCGCCACTTGGTTGAAGTGGGCATAGGCGCCAGAATCGACAGGGTATGATGCGACTTTACTGATGTATGCAAAAGCCTCACGACCACTAAATTCAATGTAGCCAATGCGGTTTTTAAACGGGTGTACACGGAGAATATCTTTGTAATCGATATCTCCTTGGCTGATTGAGTCACGAATACCGCCGCCACTAATGACTGCAAAATCAGCATCGACATGATTCATTTGAGCTTGGGTGATCAGCTGTCCTAAATTCGTCTGTCCAAAGCGAACTTTGTTTCTGTCGCCTTGAAGGTGAACTTCGGTATGCCCTAAAGTCACGCTTAACTTTTCTTGGCCTTTTTGCTGATAAGGAGTTAAAAAGTCGAGCATTTCTTGGTCTTTGTTGATGTAATCACCGACCCATTCACCGGTCGCATCTTTAAGGTTTACTGGGATCAGCTCGTAGCTTTCAAGAGTCAACTCTTCATCTAGCAGTTTAAATCGGGCATGACCCACATACTTGCCCCATTCATGGGCTTGCATGATCCAAATACCGTTTTGATTATCTGGCTGGCAGGGCATGCCTGGGCGGTAATCATCATTGTTGCTGTTCTGTGCCGTCATGCACACTGGTTCTTGGGAATGGCCGCCGATGATCATATCCACCGCCCCTTTGGGTAAGTTGCGAGCCAAGGTTACATCGCCGGGCGCGTTAATGCCGTGTTGAGCATTGCTGTAGTGGCCCATGTGCGTGACGGCAATAACGATATCAGGGTTGCGACGCTCAATTTTAGGAAGTATGTTTTTGGTCGCGGTTGCGGGCTCAATAAAATCAAAATTACCGATAAAATCAGGGTTCGCAATCTTCGCTGTGTCGGTGGTGGTCAGGCCTAAAATAGCGATATTTAGATTATCTCTTTGTAACAGCGTATAAGGAGTGTAAGCAGGCTCGCCATTGCGTTTATCGATAATATTTGCGCTCAGCAACGGAAAGTCGGCCCAACGCTGCTGCTTGTCTAATACCGCTAATGGGTTATCAAACTCATGATTGCCAATGGCCATGGCATCGTAGCCTAACAATGTCATAGCTTTAAAATCAGGTTCCGCTTGTTGTAAGTCAGACTCAGGAATACCAGTATTGATATCCCCCCCTGAGAGCAACAGCACGGTATCGCCTCGTTGTTTAGCTTGTGCGCGCAATTGTTTTAGTAATGTTGCGCGCGCGGCCATACCGTATTCACCTTTATCGTTTTGCCAAAAACGGCCATGATGATCGTTAGTATGAAACACACTAATATAGTGCGCTTGTGCGGAGTTGGAGTGTAGCTCGGGTGTCGGCGTGGAAGCAGAGCATGCACTGAGCAGTGTAAGCACTGAAAGAGTAATTAGGCGCACAGGGGATTCCTATCGGCGATTATCATTGCGCCTGATTTTAATTAAATTTTATGACAATTTCACTAGTCTGAGACGGACAGTGCAAATCTGCCTGTTTATCCCCCAGTTAAGATATTTGTTGAAGCAACCGGGCTCAGCCGCAACAGATCAGCCAGTTAACTCACTGTGCTGGCTTGCATAAGACGAGACGCTGGTCAGTGCCGCTTGTTCACGACGGCGTAACTCAGCACGTGCTACGGGTGCTTGATGATGATTGACACCAACCATCCAGTTTAAAAACGATGCAGGCACTTGGCGGTACGACTCGCCCTTGTGGACACCAAAGTCGCAAATGAGGTTGTTGCTGTTATCCATAGTTGTTGTTTTTAGCTGCTCAAATGATATGCACATAGTAGAGAACTCTTGATAGTTTGATAAGTCGAATCTGTTTTAAAAAATCTCAAAAAGATACTTTATAGTTATATGTTGTTAACCAATTTGTAACTGGGTTTTACCCCCAGGTATCAATTTGTTGTTATTCACTGTGCCTCATGGAAGCATGGCCTGAGTCAATGTAAAGTGGCTTAAAACAACAATATAGGAAATCCCATGAATAAACTTATTGGCTTTGGTCTGGTCGCAGCGGGGCTTACTCTTGCGAAACCTGTTCACGCGACTATCGTTGAAATGCAAACCTCCCAAGGTAGCATTCAAATTAACCTCTTTGATCAGCATGCACCAAAAACAGTGGCTAATTTTCTAGGTTATGTTGAGCGTGGCGATTATCAGTTTAGTTATCTGCATCGCTCCGAGCAGGATTTTATTGTTCAGGGCGGCGGGTTTATTTACGATGGCGGAGCCGTGGCCATTGAATCCCAGGGGACGGTAGATAATGAGCCTGTGCTATCTAATGTTGCTGGCACCATCGCCATGGCTAAACGCAGTGGCAACGCTAACAGCGCGTCAAGTCAGTGGTTTTTCAATGTCGCCGATAACAGTAGTAACTTAGATCTGCAAAACGGTGGATTTACGGTGTTTGGTCAGGTCATAGGTGAGGGGATGGAGGTTGTTAAAGCCATTAATGCACTGCCTACGTGTTCCAGCACGCCGGTCGTTGATTACAGTACTGACGAATGCCAGCAAGGCGCTGAGCTAACGGCAAACAATCTAGTTATTGTTAACGACGTTATTGTCATTGATGATGACCCCAATTCGGCGGCAAACCTGACTCCGGTTGAAAATACATTAATTGATGAACCTGTCGAGTCAGGTGATGATTCAAGCTCAGGTGCATTTTGGTGGTTGTTACCCCTGAGCTTATTGACTCGCTGGCGCCGTGCGTAAGACAAGCCTAGTCGGCGTGCTATAGTATCGATAGCGCGCCGTTTCTTGGGCGGGTACTAAAGCATGCGCAACACTAACATGATCCACATCGCCAGCACGGTGATGCAACCAAACAAAAAGAGGTAGTAACGTGTTTTTAGGTGGTTACTACTAATATGTACCACAGTATGCGCAAGGCGCAGTAGTACAAACCCCCAAGCCAAGGCGGTGAAAGCGTAGCCGGTGGTTTGTGTAATTAATGCAGTGAGCACAGCAACATAAAATAAAACTGGGATTTCGAATTGATTAATAAAGTTACGCCCAGCCACTTGCACTGATTCCGGGGCGTTGTCGAGATCCATAGTGGCAAATTGCTGCATTTTAATTTGTTTGTTGCGTGCGGCAGCAAAACGACGTCGCCCCATTATTACCATCACCACAAGGGTTAACAGTACTTGCGCGAACATTGCCAAAATAAGCCATTGGTGCACGTTAATCTCCCATTACTCGTTATTATTTATACACATCCCAGACAATACCTGAATTACTCTTATTATTCGAGTGCCAGCAAAGATAGTCAGTGTTTTCATACATTGTTACAAACTTGATAGCTTTTTCATTGCATTTTCATCAGTGATTTTTGATCATAAAAGAAAACGTCCACTGATAAGAGACAAATTCATGAAAAAGACATTAGCACTGAGTGCCCTGAGCCTCGCCGTACTGGCTGGTTGTAAAAGTACATCGGCGCCCTTACAAAGCGAACTGGCTCAGCAATTGATCCCGGAAAACTTAGTTGTGAGCCCTAACGACAAGCGGGCCTATGAGACACTGACGTTGGACAATGGCATTGATGTGGTGCTGGTTTCAGACCCCAGTGCTGAGAAATCTGCGGCGGCGTTAAGCGTGGGCGTCGGGCTTTTGCACGACCCCATGTCGCAACAAGGCATGGCGCATTATCTCGAACATATGCTGTTTTTAGGCACTGAACGCTACCCTGATACCAAGGGCTACAGTGACTTTATGACCAAAAACGGCGGTGCTCATAACGCTTATACCTGGCTCGATATCACCAACTACATGTTCAAAGTGAATAACGATGCCTACGCAGAGGGGCTTGACCGTTTCAGTGACTTTTTTAAATCGCCAAAGCTGTACCCTGAGTACACTGATAAAGAGAAAAATGCGGTCAATGCTGAGTGGTCGATGCGCCGAGAAATGGACTTTTTCGGCCAGTTTAAACTCGCGCGCAAAATGATGGGTGAGCACCCGGCAAACCGCTTCCTTATTGGTAATTTAGAGACGCTGGGCGATAAAGAAGGGAGCTCATTACACCAAGAAACAGTTGACTTCTATAACCAGTATTACTCCGCGAATATAATGAAAGTGGCGATGATCTCCAATCGCCCACTCAATGAAATGCGCCAGCTAGCGAAGCAATATTTCGCCAATATCGAAAATAAAAACATTGATGAGCCACAAGTGAATGCTGAACTGGATTTTGATAAGGCAGGCGGCAAACGTATTTACTACAAGCCCAATGAAGATGTGAAACAGCTGAAGCTTGATTTCACGATTAAAAATAACATGGATAAGTTTGCCCTTAAGCCGAATCGCTTTGTGGCCTATTTACTTAGCAATGAAATGCCAGGCTCTCCAGCGCAAATACTGCGTGACAAGGGTTGGGTCTCACAATTAAGTGCCAATGCATCAGCGAACATGTACGGCAATTATGGCGCGTTGTCAGTGGATATTGAACTGACGGATGCGGGGATGCAAAACCGTGAACAAATCGTCGCCACGGTTATGCGATACATTGAGCTTATCAAGGAAAATGGTGTTGATGAGAAGTACTTCGACGAAATTCGAACGTCGCTGAATAACCAGTTTCAGTTCTTAGAGAAAAGCGATGAATTTAGTTATGTTTCTTCGTTAACGCAAAGCATGCAGGATTATCCGCTCACCAACGCAATTAACGCGCCTTACTATTATGGTGAGTTTAATCCGCAGGCAGTGCAGGATGTGCTGGCACAGCTGAATGGCGAGACCTTGCGAGTTTGGTATATTTCTCAGCAAGAGCAAACCGATAGTCAACTGCACTTCTACGACGGCGAATACCGCATTGAAGATATCAGCAGCGAAGAGCAAGCAAGTTGGCAGCAAGCAAGCGAGTTTGCTTTGTCTTTACCCAGCGTTAATCGTCTGCTGCCACAGCATTTTGATATCAAAACCCGAGGCTACGCAGCGCAAACTAAACCGGTTGTGAGCTACGATAAAAACGGTATAAAGATTTGGCAGCAGCCGAGCCAACATTTTGCTGAGCAGCCTAAGGGGTTGGTCGAGGTGTATGTTAATTCACCAGCGCCACAAAACAACATGGCTGCGAAGGTGTTAATGAATTTGTGGGCCGATTTATACAATTTGTCGCAAACCGCGTTGGCAACCGAGGCCTCTATTGCTGGCATGTCGGTAGGCATGGACCCTGGTAACGGGTTTACCCTCACTGTCGGCGGGTTCACCGATAAACAGCCAGAGTTATTGAGTGAAGCGTTAAGCAACTTGCAGGTTGAGGTCGATGAACAAGCATTTAACCAAGCCGTAGACCGCTATGTACGGGCACTAAACAATGCGCAGCAGCAATTTCCTTTTTACCAAGCATTTGATGAGTACTCGAATCTAGTTCGCTCTGGCAGTTACGACACCGAGGCACTAATTGCCAAAGCGCAATCACTTACGGTGGCGGACTTAGAGCAATTGATGAACCAAGTGTTGGCGCATAACACGGTGCGGGTATTTGCTTTTGGTAACTATGATCAAAGCAGTATTGACGTTATTGCCAAAAACATTACTCAGGCGCTGCCGGCGCAAAAAGAAGATAGCCCGTATACGCGTTCTCAGTCTTGGCAACCTAAGCAGGGCGAAACCTATGTTGTTCATAAAGACATAGAGGTGGCTGATGTCGCTATTATTGACATGGTTTATCACCCAACCCCAGGTTATGCGCAAAAAGCAGCAGCGGCGGTATTACAAGGGCATTTCCGCACAGTGGCCTTTGATAAACTGCGCACCGAAGAGCAGCTTGCTTACGCCGTCGGTGCTATTGCTCGTCCACTTGAGGACTATGCCGCCATAGGGTTGTTTATTCAAACTCCGGTCAAAGGCCCGAAGGCTATGCAGGCCCGTTTTGATAGCTTCAAGCAACAATATCAACAAGAGCTTAATGAGATGGATGAGGCGACGTTTGCGCAGCTCAAAAATGCCACTCTCGTGGCGCTCAAAGAGCAGCCAAAAAATCTAAAAGATGAACTTGGACGCCTTATTACCGATTGGTATCGCGAACAGTTTGATTTCAACAGCCGTAGCCAACTGATTGCGGCGGTCGAGCAACTGACGCTTGCAGACATTCAAGCATTCTACCAGCAAACGATGATGAACCCAGAAGCCGCAAGGCTCAACGTGCAGCTTCGTGGCAGTAAATTTGCCGACAAGGACTTCGCTGATTTACCTGAGCAAACCAAGGTGGAATCGGTGGCTGACTTCCAAAAGCAAATCAGCTGGCAGCAGTAGTTGACTGGATAATAACGTGCAGAAAAGGCTCCCATGGGAGCCTTTTTTATGTGTTTGATTTAGTCTTGATTAAAGTGCTGAGGAAGGGCGTTAGCAATCTCTTTCAAGCTGGCTTGCCATGCTTTACTCAGGGCGGATGCCAAAGCAGCGTAGCCATCTTGTGCCAGCGGCTCGCTCTGGCTAAAGCGCGCCATACTGAGTACGTTTAATTTACCTTTCTCATCAACTCGAGATAAACGCCACAAGCCAGCTATTTCTGCATTGTTATCGAGGCCGCCGTTAAAATGGTCGATGTCGATATCGAGTTGATAAAACGATGACTGCAGCTGCTCGGCATAGACATCAGCCCCTTTGACGACCAGCACTTGCTCTAATGTAGCCATTAGCTGCAACTGGGCGCTACTTTCGAGCATGAGTGCTGGGCTATCGGCCCAAAAATGGTAATTAGCACTGTATATTTCTTGCGGTGAGCGTCGTACTACCATGGCGCGGTTATTAAGGTTACCGCGTAAACTGATAGGGCTTAAACGCAATAGGTGCTGGGTCTGCTCATCGGTGCGTAGCAGATTGTTATTAAACAGCGCGCTATCTAACTGGTAGTAACGGATATTGCTAGTTCGCGAGTCTCCTGCGCAGCCTAGTATCAGTAATGGCAGCATCAGTAATAAAATAAGTCGAAGCATTAGTTATCACTCCTTGGCAGCGGATCAGCAGGTAGCTCTTTATCAAAGATCAGCATATTAGGTTGCTCCTTTAACCCTTTCGATAGGGGCTGCAGTTCATCCATTAGGCGCTGCATTTGCTCAAGTGAAGACTGCATTTGTTGATACATTTTCGAACCATTTTGGAAGCTCGCCATGGTGACCTCAAATTGCTCCATACTTTGCTCAAATTGGCGCATACTTTGGCTAATATCTGCCATATCTTGGGTAAACTCTTTGGGCAGCGCTTTCATACTCGGGTCGCTCATGAATCGGCGCATATCCACAGCAAGCGTTTCATAACGGGCCATGGTGCTTTCAAACTGAGCCAAACTTTCCTCTATACGAAGGCCTTTCACCTTATTGAGTACGTCATTAACTTGGTTGGCTAGCACCGTGATGCCGCTGGAGGTACTGGGGAAAACAGTGTAGTCGCCGCGTTGTGTTAAGCCGACCAATTCACTATCAGGGTAGATATCAAAATCAACGTAAACGGCGCCAGTAAGCAGGTTGCCAGGCTTCAAAGAAGCTTTAAGGCCTTGTTGCAGGAGCTCATCAACATGGGATTGCCAAAACTCCCTCGCTTGTGCTGAGTCGCGGTACAGGCGTCCATACTCGATACGTATAAGTACCGGAACGGCATTGCTGGTATTGCTAAAGTGAGCAGGGCGACCATTAATCATAACCTCAGCAGGGACTTGCTCGACAGTGCCTATGCGCATGCCCCTGTATTCGACCGGCGCGCCCTCTCGTAGGCCGCGAATAGACTGCTCAAACTCAATGAGGTAGTGCTGGTAATCATAAAATCGCTGTTCTAATGCGGCTTTATAGCTGTCACTTAGGCTAAAGGTATGATCTTGCTTGGCGATGGCTCCTGGAGGATCGCCCTCCGGGGTGGCCAGCGAAATACCTCCCTTTAGCATTTTCGCGATTGACCCTGTTTTGACGTTGATGCCATCAGCGGATAGGTCAAATTCGAGTCCTGAATTAACCCAAAAGACCGTGTTCAACGTCACTAGATTTTCGTACGGCGCATTAATAAATAAACCGTAACGCATCACTTGTTGTTGCCAATCAAAATTGGCAGTTTCGATTTGGCCGATTTTATACCCTTTGAAGTACACCCCTGTGCCCACTTCAAGCACTTCAGCATCTCGGCTGATTAACTTGTAACGCCCGCCTTTGACATCATTGGCTATCAGCGCAGGCTCTTCTTGCAATTCAAAGCGCTCGGTAAGCTGTTTGCTCTCCCCGGGGGCGAATTCTAAATAAACACCCGAAAATAAAGTACTAAAGCCGGTGACGCCACTTTCATCCACGCGCGGTTTGACCACCCATATTTTTGCATCTTCAGTGAGTAAGTTATCGTAGTGGTTATCTACTTGAGCTCGGGCGATGACATGGTCGCGGCTTGACGCCAATCGAATTGCATCGACAGTGCCTATCTTTACACTGCGAACTTTGATTTCTGTTTTACCCGCAACGATGCCCTCAGCATGGGGCATTTTGATGTAAATAGTTTGCCCTTGTGAGAGTTGGTGTTGCAGTAACATCCATGCACCAACAAACAGGGCGATGATAGGGATCAGCCAAATAGGGGACAGTTTAGGCGCCGTTTTAATGCGCGCAGTATTACTCATTCACGACTCTCTTCACTTTTTCAGGGGGATCCCAAATCAAACGTGGATCAAAAGCATGGGCCGCCATCATTTGGCAAATAACCATCGCTGCGAAACATAACGCGCCCAACCCGGGTTCGACCAACATCAGGTTGCCTAGCTGTACCAAGGCTACCAAGATAGCAACAACAAATACATCAATCATCGACCATTTGCCAATAAATTCAGTAACCTGATATAGCCGAGTGTACACCATAGAGCGGCGACTGGCTTGGCGATAAACCATCACGCATAAGGTCGCAAGCACTAATGCTTTAGCAAATGGCACCACCACACTGGCAAGGAAGATAATCGAAGCAATGGGGTATGAACCACTTTGCCATAACAGTATTACGCCGCCAATTAGCGTTGATGGCTCTCTGTCACCCAAGCTGGTGGTATACATGATAGGTAGTACATTGGCAGGAATGTACAACAGTACCGAAGTCACCAGCCAGGCAGCGGCTTTTTGTACACTTTGCATGTTGCGATAATGCGTAGTGCTATGACAGCGTGGGCATAGTTTGTCGTAGGTAAGTTGCTGGCAAACATGGCAGGCTCGTAGATTGACATCAATTGCCCTCACTCCTTGTGGGACGGCGACCTCTTTATGAGGGGCAATCTGTCGCCACAGTCGAGGACGGTTGACGTAAGATAGAGCACCTATATATGTCAGCACAAACCCGCCATAGGCCCAAAAGCTAATGCCAAAGGTAATGTCAGCCATAGACATTATCTTGACCATACTGACCAATACGCCGACGAGGAAAATCTCCGACATCACCCAGGTATCCAATGCCAGGGTCAATTTCAGCAGCTTACGTCCCCAATGCTTTGGCAAGGTGCGCAAAAAACCTAAGTGCAAAGGCAGCAGTAACAACAACATCACCAAGGGTAAGATAATGATACTGATATCAATAAATATCCCCAACAGGGTGCTGTCGTAGTTAAAGAGCATGCGTCCAGCATCAGGCAAAGTCATGGTTTGCGTGATGCCTCGACTGGAGAACGAAATAAAAGGGTAAAACACTGAGCTCAATAATAAAATAATGGCACTCAGGGTGAGGGCTACAACTTTAGGGTCGTTATTGACGTTGCTTGCATTTAAGCTCGAGTGACAGTGAGGGCACTGGGCAACTTGTTTGGCTCGGAGTCGCGGCACATCGACCACTAGATCACATTGCGGGCAGGCCAGTTGCATGTTTTCTCAAACTTTATCCAGTTAACTGCTAATGTTAGAGCATAGCGCTTATTTTATGTAATTCCTAGTGACTAAGGACGGGTTATGGTAAGGGGTCTGGCAACAAATAACTGGCTAGCTGTCAGTAAGCTAATGCTGTGTATGTTGTTTATGTGCACGGCAAATGCTGCCAATAACCTCGACGATGACGCTGTGGAGCTCTCCGCTAGTGCCTACATCCCACCTTATGTATTTAAAGATGGACACCATGGGATTGAGATTGACATTATCAAACATGCTTTGGAAAAAGCGCAGCTTGGGCCATTAACATTGCACTTTTTAAGCAATCGCCGTGCTGAGGCGCAGTTACGCCAAGGTAAAATTAGCGGCGCGATTAATATTCCGAGAGAGTCAGGGCTCGAAGGCTACTACAGTGAGCCCTTATTGTATTTTGAGAATGTAGCTATTAGCTTAGCTGAGCATAACTTCAGCATTGAGCAGTTCAGTGATTTACATGGTAAAAGCATTCTTGCGTTTCAGAATGCAAAAAACTACCTTGGACCTGACTATGCCAAGGCCATTACTAAGGCCTTGAGTTATGATGAGGTAGTCAATCAGTATGCGCAAATAGACCACCTCATGAAGGGGTGGGTGGATGTGATTGTGCTGGAGAAGCGCATTTTTCAGTATTACTTGCACACCTTTGCAATGAACCAGGGGCGACAGACAAAGCCAGTTACCATCCATGCGCTTTGGCCTCCTTCTCCCCGACACGTGGTATTTACTGATTCACAGCTGCGCGAGCGCTTCAACCAAGGTCTTGCAGAGCTTAAAAAAACACCGCGCTACAAGGCATTGCTTGCCAGCGCGTCATCGTATGCTCAGCGCCAATCAAGCAAATAAGGCCACAGTTTGTTTAGAGCGCGCAAGCACCTGCCCTGACTCAGAGTAAACAGTGGCGTCTTCATAAGCGTAGCCGTTATGTGCGGCGGTGGTGTGCACATGCAAGCCTAGCCATTGTGACGCTGCTAATTGAGGTAGCGTTAAACATTCTACATGCCAACTCATGCTACTTGCTGGTGCCGGTTGCTTAAATGCTTGTAATTGCGATGGTGGCCAGCTGTCAATCAGGGCAATGACATGGGTCCAGTCGTATTGCTGCTGTTGTCCTTTAAAGCGCATCCAGCCTGTTAAGTCAGTGCACTCGGCGCCGCTGTAAGGCATATTGCCCTCGGTTAGGTTTAAGTCCACATGCTGAAAAAAAGCCGGCATGACATTCTCTACATAGGGTAAGCAGTTTTCTGCATCGGCGGCTTTTGGGACGGTGACAGCGGCCACTGGCACTTCAACCTCGGAGGCGCGGTCTTTGGCGAATAATCCTTGGACAGATAAGCACACTTGTCCATGCTGCTCAATGGTTGCGCTGTATTGGTTAGAGCTTTTGCCTTCGCGTAAATGGTGGAAGGTCAGGGTAAAGGGCGTGTCTGGAGCAATGGGGCCAATAAATTGCGCACTAAACGATCGTAAAATACGGTCGCTATCGCAATGTTTCAGCATGGATTGCAAGGCTAATGCGCAAGACAAGCCGCCAAAAGCTGTGCGCCCTTGTGTCCATGAAGCAGGAAATTCGAGCGTTTGTTGGTTCTCGCCAGTCACGCTGGCCAATAGGGTATCAAAGGTCATCTGTCTCACCTTAATCAAACTTGTCAGACCAGTTTAACGGCAAATTCTTCCTTGGCGAGGGGGAAAATTGAAAAAAATGACAAAAAAACGAAATTTTTTTAATTATGACGCTTGAATTAACAAAAGCGGCCCCTATCTAGTAGTCATCGAACACGTTAACAGAATTTTGAAGTTGGAGAAGATTCATGGGTAAGATTATTGGAATCGACTTAGGTACTACTAACTCGTGTGTAGCAGTACTTGACGGTGATAAGCCACGCGTAATTGAGAACGCCGAGGGCGATCGCACGACTCCTTCTATTATCGCATTCACTGAAGACGGTGAAACGCTAGTAGGTCAGCCGGCGAAACGCCAAGCGGTAACCAACCCGACTAACACACTATTTGCAATCAAGCGTTTAATTGGTCGTCGTTTTGAAGACGAAGAAGTACAACGCGATATCGGCATCATGCCGTTTAAGATTGTTAAAGCAGACAATGGCGATGCCTGGGTCGAAGCAAAAGGCGAAAAGCGTGCTGCTCCTCAGATTTCTGCTGAAGTCTTGAAGAAAATGAAAAAGACCGCCGAGGATTACCTAGGTGAAGAAGTAACAGGGGCTGTAATCACTGTGCCTGCATACTTCAACGATTCACAGCGTCAAGCAACAAAAGACGCAGGTCGTATCGCGGGTCTAGAAGTTAAGCGTATCATTAACGAGCCAACGGCCGCTGCGCTTGCTTATGGTATGGATAAGAAAAAAGGCGACAACGTGGTTGCTGTGTATGACCTCGGTGGTGGTACTTTCGATATCTCTATCATTGAAATCGACGAAGTAGAAGGCGAGCACACCTTTGAAGTACTGGCAACCAATGGTGACACGCACCTAGGTGGTGAGGACTTTGATAACCGCGTTATCAACTACTTAGTAGAAGAGTTCAAAAAAGAGCAAGGTATTGAGCTTAATAACGATCCGTTAGCGATGCAGCGTGTTAAAGAAGCCGCCGAGAAAGCTAAAATTGAGCTTTCAAGTGCACAGCAAACTGAGGTGAACCTACCTTATGTTACGGCCGATGCTAGCGGTCCTAAGCACATGAACGTGAAGCTGACTCGCGCTAAACTTGAGTCATTGGTTGAAGACCTTGTTACCAAGTCTATCGAGCCACTGAAAAAAGCACTTGCGGATGCCGATTTATCGGTCGGTGATGTGAATGACATTATCCTAGTAGGTGGTCAAACACGTATGCCATTAGTGCAGAAAACGGTTACTGAGTTCTTCGGCAAAGAACCTCGCAAAGACGTAAACCCAGATGAAGCAGTAGCTATGGGTGCGGCAGTGCAAGGTGGTGTTCTTGCTGGTGACGTAAAAGACGTACTTCTGCTTGATGTTATCCCACTGTCTCTTGGTATCGAAACCATGGGCCAAGTGATGACCGCGTTGATCGAGAAAAACACGACCATTCCAACGAAGAAGTCGCAAACGTTCTCAACAGCGGAAGATAACCAAAATGCAGTAACGATTCATGTGCTGCAAGGTGAACGTAAGCGCTCTGCCGACAACAAGTCGCTTGGTCAGTTCAACCTTGAGGGTATTCGTCCAGCGCGTCGCGGCGAGCCGCAAATCGAAGTCACTTTCGATGTTGATGCTGATGGTATCTTACATGTGTCAGCAAAAGATAAAGACACAGGTAAAGAGCAAAAAATCACTATCCAAGCTTCTTCAGGTCTAAGCGATGATGAAGTAGAAAAAATGGTACGTGATGCCGAGGCAAACGCTGAAGAAGATAAAAAGTTCGAAGAGTTAGTAACTGCACGTAACCAAGCAGATGCTTTAGTACACGGTACGCGTAAGCAAATCGAGGAAGCGGGTGATGACTTACCGGCAGAAGATAAAACAGCTATCGAAAGTGCGCTAACGGAACTTGAAACTGCGATTAAGGGTGAAAGCAAAGAAGAAATCGATGCGAAAACCCAAGCGCTTGCCGAGAAGTCACAAAAGCTAATGGAAATCGCGCAAGCGAAAGCCCAACAGCAAGGTGGCGCTGATGCCGGTGCACAGCAGCAATCACAAGCAAAGCAAGACGACGATGTTGTTGACGCTGAGTTTGAAGAAGTGAAAGACGAGAATAAATAAGTCTTGAACTTTGTAAGGGCGCGCTGGCGAAATCGCTTGACGCGCCCTTAGTGTATGTAGATTTTAGGAATGAGGGTTGCCATGGCTAAGGCTCAACGGTAAACCCTTTTTCACTTTGCAGCCTTGCTGCATTTATTAACAGTAGTGGTAGATATGTCAAAACGCGATTATTACGAAGTCCTTGGCGTAGCAAAGGACGCCAGTGACCGAGATATTAAAAAGGCTTATAAGCGCCTGGCGATGAAATATCACCCGGATCGTACTGCCGGCGATAAAGAGCTTGAAAATAAGTTCAAAGAAGTCAAAGAAGCCTATGAAGTCCTCGGTGATGAGCAAAAGCGCCAAACCTATGATCAGTTCGGCCATGCAGCATTTGAACAAGGCGGCGGTGGCGGCCACGGCGGCTTTGGCGGTGGCGCAGGCGATTTTGGTGACATCTTCGGGGATGTCTTTGGAGACATCTTTGGCGGCGGTCGTCGTCAGTCACGCCAACAACGTGGCGCCGATTTACGTTACAACATGGACTTAAGCCTAGAAGAGGCAGTGCGTGGTAAAGACGTCGAAATCAAAGTGCCTACTTGGGTGGCCTGTGAGCCTTGTGATGGCTCAGGTGCCAAACCAGGCTCAAAACCGAAAACCTGTCATACGTGTCATGGTGCAGGGCAGGTACAAATGCGTCAAGGTTTCTTCGCAGTGCAACAGACGTGTCCAACTTGTCAGGGGACGGGGCAAATCATTTCCGACCCTTGCGATAGTTGTCATGGTCAAGGCCGTGTAGAGCGCACCAAAACATTGTCGGTGAAAATTCCCCCGGGAGTGGATACTGGCGATCGTATTCGTCTTGCTGGCGAAGGTGAGGCCGGTGCTCATGGCGCGCCTGCAGGCGATCTCTATGTACAAGTGAGTGTACGCGAACACCCTATCTTTGTTCGCGATGGCAACAATCTGTACTGTGAAGTACCCATCGGCTTTACCACAGCAGCGTTAGGCGGCGAGATTGAAGTACCAACGCTAGATGGTCGTGCTAAGCTGAAAATCCCAGCAGAGTCGCAAACTGGAAAGATGTTCCGTATGCGCGGTAAAGGGGTCAAGTCAGTGCGCTCCGGTTCAGTAGGTGATTTAATCTGTAAGGTGGTGATTGAAACGCCAGTGAACCTTAACAGTGAGCAACGCGAGTTACTTGAGCAGTTAGAAAGCAGCTTGGGTAAAGACAGCTCAAAATACCGCCCGAAGGAGAAAGGTTTCTTCGACGGGGTGAAAAAGTTCTTTGATGACTTAACCAAGTAATGGTGAGCTCGCCAAAGTAAAAAAGCGCCTTAAGGCGCTTTTTTTGTATCTGGTGAATATATTAGTTGTATTCGTTGTTGGTTTTATAAAAAACAAAGCTTGTCGATGTGCTCTTCACTGCAAAACTTATTTTGTTTATAAAGAAAACAGCCTTAAGTGTGCCAAAAAATAACTGAATCCGCTATAACCATGGGGCATAATCACAAGCAAGCACAACAATGAAAACGACCTCGCCCAAGAGTGTCTGTGATAATTAAAGAAAAATAGCCTAATAAAAGAAAATGAATAGCGAGCGGTTATGAGTTTATACAAGATGATAATCTATTAAAGCGTTCGCTTATTTGCTTGAACGTTTGACAAGGTTTTTAACATCATCTTACTATAGCGCTCTTGCGGTGAGTATGCTTTATGGAGAAAGCTCCCGAAGACCCAGCAAACAACGTTGACAAGGATGAACATAGATGCAAAAGCTTAAGCAGCAGATAGAGGTTTTAAATTCCGTAGGCCAAAGAGCCATAAATAAACCTATAGATGTAGCACTCGTACAAAAATTACTTAAAGACTATTTTAAGAAAAAGAGTGATCTTAACCGAGCTTCTGCGCTTGGTATCCAACAGGATTTCAGTATAGGCCCAAGAGGACCAAGAAGCGTTTGCGACCAACTAAAGGCCCTACATACATCGGTTGTGCCAAGTTCAATCGTAAGAAATAACCAAGAAAATTACCAGAACCAGCGATTTGCTCGGTTAGTTGTAAATGGTTATGTGACCCCTGAGTTAATTAGTGCCATAAAACGATTTCAAACGAATGTCCTAAAGGTGGAGTCGCCGATGGTAGAGTCGACCCGAGAGGTAAAACATTTAATGCGCTGCTGGCGGAACAAAAATCAAAACCAACTGACTTACGCACTTTTTTATTTGGCCCTGATATTGTACCTAAGGAAAGCATAGCAACGATTACTGCTTTACACTTCAAAAGTTTTTTTCAAAAATATTTAGGTTTGACCACTAGCAAAGGTGAAGACTTTTAGGTTTTTTTGCCCCTTTGCAGTCTGACGCTGATGTTACCGATTTGCGATGGGCCGCTTATATGCTGGCTACAGTCTATATTGAAACAGAATTCTCATTTATACCTTGTAGAGAGAATCTTTTGGGACAAGGTAAACTTTATGGCATCGAAATTGAAGTGATTGATAGCCATGGCATTCGTGGTAAAAAGAATAAGAAATATAATAATATTTATTATGGCCGTGGTTACTGCCAGCTTACATGGGAAGATAATTACTTGGAAATAGGAAAAGCACTTGGATATGATAACAAGTTGTATATAGATCCTGACTTAGCGTTACAAAAAGATATTGCCTATAAGGTTATCTCCTATGGTATGCGCCACGGTTCATTCACCAGCAAAAGTCTGTCGCACTATATCAATATTGCAAAAACAGATTACAAAAACGCAAGGCGTATTATAAATGGGCAAGATAAGGCGGAGGAAATAGCGGAGTACGCTAATAAAATAGAGTTTTTACTACGGCTGGCCGCTCAGCCAATTACTGCCATTCGCTAAACTAAATAAGGGTCACAGAGTATGTTTAAATGCTGTATATGGGCGTTGTTGCTATCGAATACTTTTTTTATTTCAAGCTGTTTAGCCCTACCAAGCGAACAGCCTGACTCGTACAAAAATGATAAGCCCATTAGCGCTATTATTGAGCCGCAAACTCGGGCACAATGGAAGCAGATAATACAATGGCCAGATGCTTGCGATGAAGGAGTTAGTCACATAAGTTTTTCCAAACATTTTAAAGGCTTCTGGGTTCATCCTTGGTCTCAAGGTCGACGTTTGGTTCAGGTTGTCTGTACAAGAGGCACCTATAATCTCGGCGTCATATTTTATCTTGAGACGGAGAAAGCGTCCAATCAGTTTACCTTGCTTGTCTTCCCACAATTTATTTCCGCAGGGTCAGCGGAGTCCATGATTGCAAAAGTGCTGTCAGGGCAATTGGGGACAGCACCTTATTACCAATTCCAGCGCCCTTTGGTGTGGGGCAGCATCTTAACTGATATGTCGGGTTACACCATTACCAATAAGAACCGCTATCGTGGTATAGGAGGCTGCGGCATATTGACCTCCTACCAAATTGTTGAGGGGCAGCCTCAGGTGGCGTCTTTACGTATCAAAGAAGATTGCACCGAGGCTTGGCTAGCACCAGAGTTGTGGCCGCTGATTAAAAAGAGCGACTATGCAAGCTGGCCTTTAGTGATATTAGAGGAAGAGGAGTAACAATTAAAGTAGAGCCGCACTATAAATGTGCACCTATAAGATTGTGAATTGTTACAAGGAAAAGTATGAAAAGCATAATTCGTTGTCTATTCTTTTACGTTCTGCTCGGGCAGTCGCTATTAGCAAATGAGCAAGACGTAGAGCTGTCCTGGCAGGAAACACGCGCGCAGTGGAAGCGGTTAATACAGTGGCCGGATAGATGTGATGAAAACATGGAACCTTATCTTGAGGCTGAGTTACTTCATGGTTACTCAGTTCACCGTTGGTGGGACGAGCGGCGTTTGGCCATTGTCACCTGTGCGATGGAGGGGAATAACTTCGGGGAATTACTCTATCTCGAAACCACAAAGAATTCGGGTAAATTTAATTTACTTGCCTTTCCACAGTTTAAAGCTGCTGACAGGGCCTCGGGCCACATAGAAAGGGTTATCTCGGGTAAGTTGGATTCGGCACCCTATTATCGCTTTCATCAATCTTTGCTGTGGGGGAATATTCGCAGGGATTTGGCAGGTGGAAGCATAGTCAACACATATAAGTATCGTGGTTTAGGGGATTGTGGGGTATTAACTGCTTATGAAATTGATGGCGACCAAGTCCAATTGGCTTCTTTGCAGATTAAAGGTGATTGTCACGGACCGTGGTTACCCTCTGAATCGTGGCCGCTGGTTGATGAGGCAGAGTATATAACCTGGCCTGTAGTCGTATTAAAAGAAGAGTATGAACAATAGCAAATTGAATCAGGGACGAGTAATTAGTGAGCAAACGTTTGGCACTAAACTTTTTGAAGGGTCACTTTCCTTGGTGCGAGCTTTAAAACTTAGGGAGTAGGTACCGCCCGAAGGAGAAAGGTTTCTTCGACGGGGTGAAAAAGTTCTTTGATGACTTAACCAAGTAAGGGTGAGCTCGTTAAAGTAAAAAAGCGCCTTAAGGCGCTTTTTTTGTATCTAATTGAGCAGCAATGCTTGTTCTGTAACGTCTGAACAACGACACAACTGCACATCTTCTTGGTATCTCACCTCGTGTACGGATGGCGCGCTACGCGTCAGTTGCTCGCACCGTGCTACACATTGACGTTGATGCTGCCAGTAATCGTACTCACCTGAAATCAGCCACGTAAGGAGTACTGCCACGACCGCTAAGCTGGCAAGGCGGATATTTCGACTCAGCATTGTCTCTCACCCACTTGCTCGTATACCTTCACTAACCTTAGTACACAACCAGCGGTGAGAGCGAACTTTATCCCGTTACTAGGTGCTACTCTGAATTGTGAATGCGGCTAATGGGTGTGAGGTGCTTAAGGAGACATGCACCTTATCGCCAGGGCGCACTAGCATTTCATGGCTCACGCGGCTGGTCACCGTGGTTTTGCAGGGTAGTTCAATCGCGCACAGTCTGCTGCCGCCTTCAAACCTGACCCAAGTAACAACACCATTGCTGTTGTTTGCATCTTGCGCTAATAACACATCGTCTGGGCGCAGCAACACATCTACTTCCGTTGCGCCGTCGTCAATGCCTACTACTGGCGCTATTCCTATCGCGGTACTGGCTTGGTGGTGTTGATGTTGTCCGCGAATAAAGCTTGCCTCGCCCAAAAATCGTGCCACAAAGCGATTGCTAGGCATGCTGAAGCATTTTTCTGGGCTATCAATCTGTTGAATTTTACCATCGCGGAGCACCCCGACGCGGTCACCCACAGAGAGTGCTTCTTCTTGGTCGTGGGTTACCCAAATAGCGGGCACGCCGGCTTCTTTCAAAGCGTTGCGAATATCCCAGCGCAGCGTGTCTTTGAGCGCTGCATCTAGATTTGATAAGGGTTCATCCAGTAGCACAAAATCCGGCTGGTGCGCCAAGGTGCGGGCCAGGGCAACACGCTGTTTTTGGCCGCCGGAGAGGGTGGCTGGCTTTTTATCGCGAAATGCCTCTAGGCCAAGTAAGTCAATCCAATGATCGGCCAAGGTGTGGTCTTTTAAACGAAAGCAAATATTTTGCTGCACATTTAAGTGTGGGAATAGCGCAAAGTCTTGGAATACCATACCTACGCTGCGTTTTTCAGGAGGCACCGTTTGCGTGGGGGTAGCGCGCCACTTGCCAACATCGATTTGCCCCTCACTGATGGGAATAAGCCCGGCGAGGGCCTGTAAAATCGTGCTTTTTCCACAGCCTGTGGGGCCTACGAGCATCAAAATTTCGCTTTTATCAAGGGCCAGATCGAGTTCACTGACAACGCGATTGCTACCGTAATCGATAGACAGCTTACTTACAGATAGCATGTTTAGGTTTCCTCTTCACGTTTAACTGCTGCGCTTCTCGCCTGAAAGCATAATAGCGAGGCCACCGGCGGAGATCACTACTAGAAGTAGCCCAGGAATTGCTGCGCGACCAAAATATCCGGCCTCATACACTCGCCATAGGTAGGTAGACAGGGTCTCAAAGCCAGTTGGACCAAGCAATAAAGTTGCTTCGAGCTCGCGCATAGACTCTAAAAATACCAGTGCAGCACCAGCGACAATGCCGCGTGCAGTCAGGGGCAAAGTCACGCGCATAAAGGCCTCCCTCGGAGAAGCACCTAATACCCGTGCGGATTTGACTAAACTGCCATCCAAATGTTCTGTGCTGGTACGAATGCTACCTACGGCTAAAGGTAGAAAGCGCAGTACATAGGCAATCACTAATAAAGCGAGGGTTTGATAGAGCAGGGGTAATTGCAGGCCACCATAAACCAATGCTGTGCCCATAACAATTCCGGGAATACCAAAACCAAAGTAGGTGACGCGCTCCATTATACGCCCGGCCTTGCCGGTCAGTGCTGCATGGGCAACGGGGATAGCGACAATCACGGCGGTTAGCGCGGCTATAATCGAAGCATACGCCGAGTTCCAGGCGATATTGATGTCAAAATCGGCAACGCCATCACGGGCGAGCCAAAGCATAAAAATAGCCAAAGGCAAACCAATAGCAAGCATCAGAATAGGTGTGAAAATGGTAAATAAACCCATTAACTGCAAGCGACTGGGGAACAGGATAAGCGCACGACCATGGCGCTCGGTGGCGGTTTTTATCTGTGATTCTAAAAA
Source organism: Pseudoalteromonas sp. CO325X (assembly GCF_004208955.1). Classification (NCBI taxonomy): domain Bacteria; kingdom Pseudomonadati; phylum Pseudomonadota; class Gammaproteobacteria; order Alteromonadales; family Pseudoalteromonadaceae; genus Pseudoalteromonas; species Pseudoalteromonas sp. CO325X. The sequence goes on along the minus strand of NZ_SGPG01000019.1, from coordinate 34,722 downwards.
CAATAAAAAGCCAACAATGCACATCAGCTGTAATGACAACATTGCTGCTCGGTTTAGGCCAAAGGCATTGTATTCAACGTAGATAACGCGGGTGAAGGTATCCAGGCGCATCATCGCTGGGGTGCCAAAATCGGATAAGGTATACAGTGCCACCAGTAGCGAGCCGGCGGCGATACCATTGACCACGCGCGGTAAAATCACCTTAAAAATACTGCCGGTCATGGACATTCCTAAAGTGCGCGCAGCGTTGACCATACTGGCATCTAAGCTTAATAGCGACGAGCGGGTGGTCATCATCACAAAAGGAAAGGTATAAAGGGTCATCACTATCGCTGCGCCGCTGAGGCCATACATAGGCGCGGTGGTCAGGCCAAACAACCCTTCTATTTCGCCACCGGGACCGAATGCGGCATACAAGGTAAATGCACCGATATAACTCGGGATAGCGAGGGGAGCGGCAAAAAGTACGAGCCAAAACTTCTTCAGTGGCAGATGCACATAAGCGCTAATAAACGCCAAGGGCACGCCGATAAGGATAGAGCCCAACACGGTCAAGGCCATGAGCGCTAAGGTGTTGCCGAGAATCTCGAGATTATGACTGTCAAATAGGGTGTTAGCGTCACTTGCTAAGCTCAGCAGCACATACACAGGGGTTAGAGCAACTAGCGCCGCGAGCAGCGCTAGAGGGTAAGACGCAGGTAGGCGCATTACAACACACCGCTGGCGCGCATTAAGTCGAGAGTCGGTCGCAAATCTGCTAGTTGCGTTAAGTCTACTTTGGGTGGTGAAATACTGGCCAGTGGCGGCAGCCCTTGTGGCTGCGAAACACCGCTTATAAGTGGAATTTCATAGGCTTCTTGGGCGAGATAACTTTGCACTTCGGCGCTTAGTAAGTAGCGCATAAAGTTCACCGCTAATGGGTCCTCGCTCAGAGCCAAGATACCAGAGGCATTGACTAAACAGCCCGCATCATCATTGGTAAAGGCTAACGCTAAATTGGCATCGGGCTTACCGGATTTCAACCTTAAGGTGTAATAATGGTTGGCAAAACCAATATCTACCTCACCGCGTTCAACGGCCATCACTACGCCCAGCTCGCCAGCGTAGGATTTGGCACGTTTTTGCACCTTCTTTAACCATTTAGCGGTTTTGTCATCACCTTCTATGAGGCGCATGGCCGTGACAAATGATTGGAACGAAGCGTAAGCGGGTGCCCAACCGATGCTCAAATCACTCTCGGCAATATCCATAATATCTGTTGGGATCTGCTCAGCACTGAGGCGCTCAGTGTTGTAGGGTAAAGTGCGAACCCTGCCAGTCACCGGAGCCCAACCAGGGTAGCGGAACTGGGGCTGAAGCTGGGCAGACAGATCATCAGGTAGGGGGTGAGCTAAGCCTGCATCGGTGACCAGACCTATAGCGCCAGAGTCGACGGCCCAGAATAAATCGGCGCGCCGCACGCCCATTTTAGCTTCGGCCACAATAGTATTAGCCAAAGCGGCAGTCGGACCACGACGGATCCCAAGCTCTAGTTTGGGGTTTTTGTCTTGGATGGCTTGTAACACGTTTTCATACAGGCCACCTTCACCGCGACCGAGGTAAAGCGTCAGCTTCCCCTCTAAACGCGGTAACTGATCAACAGAAACAGGACTGGCTGTGGTCGCGGCAAATGCACGTGACAGAGGCAGCGGCAAGGCACCAGCCACCCCTAACGCAGCTAGGCCTTGAATAAAGGTCCTACGCTTCACTTAAAATACATCCTTACGTGCTTTTTCGGCTTTCTCAATCAACGCCTTAGCGCGGTCTAATTTTGTTTGCATATCAACGACAACATTGCGCACCGCATCAACGCCTTTATCATCGGCGATGGCTTTAGGCAGCGTAACGTTAAAATCTTTTTCTAGTACTTCAACGAGGTTAGCGTCTTGCTCAATCAGCGTGCCCTCTACGCCTTCAAAAAGGTGCAAGTAGGTATCGTGGACAATGCTGGTCGCTTCTTCGTTAAGGCGCTCTGCGTATTTGGCAACGACGCGGTCCAATTTGTGCTTGATTTCAACAATGGTGGCACTTTGGGTCATGGACTCCGTTGCTGTGGTTTTAACGCTCTCAAGCAAGCCTTTTTGTTGGTACTGCGCGGCAAGTTTAACAGCCCCAAGACCCTGCCACAAGGCTGCATTCATGGCTTGTTGCTGGGTACGCACGTTGCTGCTAGGTTCGCCATTATCAATGGCCATTTTTACACCATACAAACCTTGCCAAATCGAGGCATAAACCGGCACATAATTAGTTTCAATAGCACTGTGGAACTTAACCGATTCCCAGTATTCAATGAGCTCATCACTGTTTACTGACTTCTTGCCTTGCTGTTCATATTTGCCGACTAAGGTATCAACCTTGCCAACCATCCATTCAACTTCTTCTGAATAGTCTTTTAAGTTTTCCTGTAGGTGATTTACGTGCTCACCGATCGGGCCGTTTGCAAAGGCTGGTTGAGTGGCGACGGCAGAGGCTAGAACAAGGCCAAGGCCCGCGAGTTTTATAGAGTGTGACCATGTTTTCATAATTAGATTACCGAAAAGTATAAGTGTAAATGATAGCTATTATCATATCCCTCGAGGCCCACTTAATCAATACGCAGACAACCCCTTATATGTAATTTCATGACATCCTAACGAAGCTTTTATGAAACTTGGATTAAAGTTACACTGAATTAACATAAGAGCCTTGTTATCATATAGTTAGCTAGTAGTTAGCTAGGTTCTGAAACATAGACAAAGATCTAACCCCGCAGTATGCTCTAAGCTACAGATGATAAAGATACGGACATACTATGACTCCCGCTGTGACTCTATTAGAAAAGCACAAACACACATACGAGTTGCTCAGTTTTAACCATGACCCTCAGGCTGACAATTACGGCCAGGAAGTCGTTGCCAAGCTCTCTCTAGATTGTGAAAGCGTGTTCAAAACCTTGGTTCTTAAAACCGCTAATAATGACTATGTTGTCGCCATTACAACAGTCAATCGCACGGTCGATACCAAAGCGCTGGCAAAATTAGTGGGGTGTAAAAAGGTGGCGATGGCCAGTGCGAGTGAAGTTGAGCGCATTACCGGCTATGTGCTTGGGGGAGTCAGCCCATTTGCGCAAAAAAAGCGCTTGCCGACCTTTGTTTATCAAAGTGCACTGCAACAGCCGCGTATTTATGTCAGCGCAGGCAAGCGGGGCGTTGAGCTGGCAATTGCACCTGATGTGTTAGCACAGTTACTCCCAGTAAAATTCGGTGCCTTCTAACACAGGCTCTGTGCCTTTTCCTATCTTTACTACCCGAGCTTTTGGCCATTGTTTTGATTTACAGCTCGCCCGCCTTTTCTGTCTCAGCCGATACCAAGATAAAAAACAAAAAAATTCAGCGTACACCTGTGCGCTTAAAGCTATTTAATTTCAATGTGTTAATTGCACCAACTTAAACGGGAATTGAAATTTCTGTTAAAAAACTGGTTGGACCAATTGATCTGTTTGTATTTTTATGCCGTAATAGTGGGTAAATTAACTGGTCTGATGAGTTGGTTATGAGCTTACGTACTAAATTGAAAAAAATCCTTCCGAGTATTTCTGTTACCGAGCAAGAGGCGCTAGACGCTGGTGATGTTTGGTTAGAGGGCTCGATTTACCGGGGTAAACCTGACTTTGCTGCCCTGCGCGATGTGCCAGCGGCAACCTTGAGTGCCGAAGAGCAGGCATTCCTCGACGGCCCAGTGGCACAATTGCTTGAGATGATTGATGAGACCGAAATCCAATCGGGTAATCATCTGCCTGAGCATATTCTTGAATTTCTTAAAAAAGAGCGCTTTTTCTCGTTAATCATCCCGAAAAAGTTTGGCGGTTTAGAGTTCAGCCCATATGCAAACTCTACTATCGTTGCGACAATCTCAACGAAATCCTCGGCGGTGGCAGTGACGGTCATGGTGCCTAACTCTCTAGGCCCAGGTGAGTTACTGCTTCACTACGGCACTGACGAGCAACAAAACCACTATTTACCGCGCCTAGCTGATGGCCGCGACATTCCTTGCTTCGCGCTAACTAGCCCTGAGGCCGGCTCTGACGCCGGTGGTATCCCAGACATTGGTGTGGTTAAAGAAGGCGAGTTTGAGGGTAAGAAAGTATTGGGTCTTGAGGTCACTTGGGACAAACGTTATATCACCTTAGCTCCTATCGCGACTGTACTGGGTTTGGCGTTCAAAGTAGTTGACCCTGATGGGCTACTCGGTGGCAAAGAAAACCTAGGTATCACTTGTGCGCTTATTCCTCATGACCATCCTGGCGTGCAATTAGGTAACCGTCACGACCCGATGGGCGTGCGTTTTTATAATGGCACGACACGCGGCGAGAAAGTCTTCATCCCGATGGAGTTCATCATCGGCGGACAACAGAATATTGGTCGTGGTTGGCAAATGCTGGTGAGCTGTTTAGGCGCAGGACGCGGTATTTCACTACCTGCACTGGGCGTATCGGTATCACAAGTATCCTTTAAAGGCGCAGCAGAATACGCCGCTGTGCGTGAGCAATTCGGCTTGGCTATTGGCCAATTTGAGGGTATCCAGGAAAAACTCGCGGATATTGCCGGTAAAACTTACTTGCAAGAAGCTATGCGAGTGCTTACCACCGAAGGACTTGGCATGGGCTTGAAGCCATCAGTGGTAACCGCTATTGCCAAATACCACATGACTGAAATTGGTCGCGATGTGCTTAACTCAGCAATGGATATCCAAGCTGGTAAAGCGATTCAACGCGGCCCGCAAAACACCCTAGCTAGCGGCTTTGTGGCGCAGCCTATCGCTATCACCGTTGAAGGCGCAAACATTTTGACGCGCAACCTGATGATCTTTGGTCAAGGTGTAATGCGTTGTCACCCGTACCTGCAAAACATGGTTGAGGCGATTCACTCACAGGAAAAAGATGCCGACGCGACGTTCAATCGCATCTTGCGCAAAACTGTGGGTTATAGCACAGCAAACGCACTTCGGGCATTTAAGCACGGCATGCTCCCGTTCACTGCGTCAAGTCAATCAAACTTGCCAGAGGTGCGTGAATATGAAAAAGCGGTACATAAGCTATCCTCTCGTTTAGCGGTGTACGCAGATTTCTCGCTATTGGTGTTAGGTGGCAAGCTTAAGCAAGCAGAAATGTTGTCAGCGCGTTTAGGTGACGTGATGAGCTACATGTATGCAGCTATGGCATCTATTAAATACTATGAGCAAAAAGTCAGTGCTGAGGATAGAGAGCAAGCAGCTCCTTACTTCCACTATGCAACTCGTTGGGCGTTGCAGCAGGCGGAAAAGGCATTGCATGCATTTTTGGATAACTTCCCCGCGTCAGGTACGCGTAAGTTCATGCGCTTTTTGACATGGCAGTATGGCTACAAGATGCCTGCTATCGGCGACGAGTTGGTACGTGAGCTGGCGAAACAAGCACAGCTTGATACCAATATTAAAGCGCAACTGACGCATCTCGTTAAGCCAACGCCAGGTGATGGCCATGATATTAATGAGCAAGCTTACAAAGCAAAACTGGCTAACCTAGACAGCCTAGCGAAAGTGCGCAAGGCTATTAAGTCGAAACAGATCCGCTCGGGCGTGCGCTTTAGCGAAACTCTCGACAATGCGTTAGCGGCAAGCGTTATTGACGCGCAGCAGTACGCTTCACTGATCGACTATAACAACAAGCGTGAGCTGGCTATTCGTGTTGATGAGTTTGATTACGATATGAACTTATTAACTCCTAATGGTGAGCGCGCCGATGGTGAAACCACGACGTTGCGTAATGCTAGTTAACTGATAGATGCCAACGCATCACACAAGCCCTTGAGCTCCGGCCAAGGGCTTTTTTGATCCTCTCCCATCTATGGTGCGTATTTGTTTGCGGAGGTAAGTATGATCACCTTATTCTATGATGCGCAATGTCCACTGTGTGTGGCGGAAATGAGAAAACTAAAACAAGCGGATATACGAGATGAAGTTCAGCTCGTAGATATTCACGATAGTCATACCATGGCCGCTTATCCGCAGGTGCAATTCAGCGCTGCTAATCGTATTTTGCATGCCGTGGACGAACAGGGGCAATTGTACCTCGGTTTAGATGCCACGGTGCGAGTGTGGCGACAAGTCGGCAAGATGCGATGGCTGGCTGTTTTACGCTGGCCGGTCATTAAATGGTTTGCGGATATCGCTTACCGACTCTTCGCTCGTTATCGCCTCCCTGTTTCTCGGTTATTAATGCCTAGTCAGTGTGCGAATAACCAATGTCGCAATCCCAAGTCATGAAACAGGCGTTGATCATCGGCGCTTCCAGCGCAATCGCGAAAGCCCTTATTGAGGAGCTTGAACAGCAACAGGTGGAGGTTACATCGGTTTCGCGTAGTCAACTTGAGCGCAGCCCGCATTCCCTCGTTGACTATGATGATGAGGCTATTAATGAATGGGTAAAGGAGCTCAACGGGCAGCGATTTGACTATATCTACATCTGCAATGGTGTTTTGCATGGCCAAGGCGTGGCTCCAGAAAAATCTTTATCGGCCTTTAATGAACAGCAATTCAATGAAGTGATAAGAGCCAACACCCTCGTTCCCATGTTGTGGCTTAAGCATACACCGGTATTAGTCCCTCGTAATGAACCGTCTGTGGTAACCATTTTTAGCGCCCGAGTTGGCAGCATTAGCGATAACCGATTGGGAGGGTGGTACAGTTATCGAGCCTCCAAGGCAGCACTGAATATGTTAGTGAAAACCGCTTCTGTGGAGGTTCGACGCACCCACAAACAAGCAAAATTCGTGCTGTTTCATCCTGGCACCACGGATACACCACTGTCTAAACCTTTTCAAAAAAATGTTCCCGAACACAAGTTGTTTACGCCTGCGTTTGTGGCTCAGCGGCTGCGCGAGCTCACTTTGGAAACGCAGGACTTACCTGAGTGTGGCTACTTTGACTGGGACAAATCTGCTATTCAATTTTAATTATTAAGAGCGTTTTTATGCATTTTAGTAAACACGACATTGAGCAGATGCCATCGCGGTATCGCGCTCATTTTATTAACTCTTTGTCTGGCTATAAAAGTGCCAATTTAGTGGGCACTGCAGATCATCAAGGTCGGCATAATCTTGCCATTGTCAGCTCAGTGGTACACCTAGGGGCGCAGCCCCCGCTGGTGGGGATGATCATGCGCCCGGATGTGGTCGAGCGCCACACTCTGGCCAATATTCGGGAAACCGGTTGGTACACCTTGAACCAAGTTCACCAGTCCTTTTGGCAGCAGGCGCATCAAACATCGGCCAAATACCCAGCAGGTGAGAGTGAGTTCTCAGCCACTGGCCTCACTGCCGAATTTATTGCTGATTGCCCCGCGCCCAGTGTGGCCGAGAGTCAGCTTTGTTATAGCGTTAAGCTGCTAAGCGAGCAGCCAATAGAGTACAACGGTACCATCATGTTGATCGGTGAAATCGAACAGGTGGTACTTAAGAAGCCGGCCTTGTTTGAAGATGGCCATATCGACCTCAACAGCTTGCAAACGGTCGCGGTGGCGGGGTTAGATGGCTATCATGTGGGTCACGCTCTGGGGCGCTTACACTACGCCCAGCCAGACAGTGAACCGACAGTGCTTGAGGCGAAGTGTAAAGGGGATTGAGAGGGCGCTTGTGTCCTGTCGATGCATCGGTACAATAGCGACTCAAAAGACAAGAGATGTAACTATGTTGCCATTACTAAAGCGCTTCGGCGCCCTTATTTTATTTACTTTGCCATGTTTGTCCCAGGCTCAATCTCAGCAGATCGACCTTGAAGCGGTGATGAAAAACATGGGCCATAGCTACAAACAAGCAATGAAGGCGCAGCAACCGACAATCATGAGTAATGCTCTGAAGGACCTGAAAGAGCGTGTACAAGAGGCCAAACGAGCGCGCTTCTCAAAAGCAGCAGAGCAATCACAACAGGGGTTGGATAAGGTGCTTGAGCGTATAGCCTCGGCTGAACAACAACTTGCTCAGGGGCAACTTGAGGCTGCCCGTGAAACTCTCAAAGACATCGATATGCTGCGTAAAAAGTATCATGAGCTGCATGAACCGCCAGGCTTCTGGGAGCTATTGTTCGGCTAACGATTAATACTCGTTTTTAAGGGCAGCGCGATGCTAAGCATTGCGCGAGGTTAGATAAAGTGAAATCTAACGGTTGCGCTGCAGTTTTGCTAAACCGAGTAAAGTCGATATCCCCTAGTCCCTTATTGTGCAACGCATTAATAAGGGGCGTAAATTGCGGATCATTGGCGGCGAATATTGGGTAATTGGCATCAGAGCCGAAGGGCCGCTCAAGTATATGGGCGTCGTAAAGAGCAATAAGCGCAGCGGCTCCTAACAGTACATGCCCGCCGACAGATACATCTGCACTGACATTGCTTGGGACCTTGTCCCAATTGATACCGCCGATAACAGGCTGCGTCTCTCCCCGAGCATTACGGGCAGCACGCACAACACCGTTGGCGATGGGGTCATTGGCCGCCCACACCATATTAATTTCTTTGAACCGGGCTAAGGCTCGGATACTTTTTCGAAACCCTTCCTCTTGAGACCAATTAGCGACATCGCTGTGTACTAACTTAATATCGTGGTGCTGGCGTAAGAAAAGTTCTAAGCCATGCTTGCGGCTGATTGCCGAGTCAGTGCTGTAATCTCCATGCAGAGCTAATAAGTTGAGGGTTGTGCCATGAGCAAAGCGCGACTTCGCAATGTGGTATAAAGCATTTGCCAACTGATAGCCTGCGTCGAAGTTATTGGGGGCAAGATAACCAATGAACCATTGTGGTTTAGTTTCTAACACCTCGTCATCTGGGGCGTTAAATATAAACAAAATAGGCTTAGTGATCTCGGGAGCGCCGTTGAGCCACTGTGTTACCGCCTTTTTTTCGTCAACCACAACAAGGTAGTCGGCATCACTGCTCATTGCTTGGCGTAGCTGCGACTTCATTAAGATGTGGTTTCGGTTGGCGTAACTCACCGTCAATTCGATATTTAAATCCTCTGCGACGCTGTTCATGGCGGAGCTCACATCACGCCAAAATAAACCCGTGGCATTATTAAATTGATGACCGGGATTCACAAAGTAGACTTTTAGCGCTGGTGATGCCGCTTGCGCCTCGACTTGGGGGCTGATAAAGGCGAGGGCGATATAACAGAGCAGTGTAAACAGAAGATACTTCATCGTGACCATGCAATAGCGGAAGAGGTTTAAGTGTATGCATAGGGCCACAAACAGTAAAGTTTAGACTGGTACGTAAACAGTCAATTGGTTATTTACGCACCAATTTTATATTATTTGCGGTTTTTGCCGCCTTTTCCTTGCACTGCTTTAAAGCGAGGGTTGGTTTTGCAAATAACGAATACGCGGCCGCGACGTTTTACCACTTGTGTACCGGGGCGACTCTTGGCGCTTTTTAAAGAGCTCAATACTTTCATTTTCTTGCTCCTAAGCCTTTAAAACGACGGTTAAATTGGGCAATACGGCCATCTTTACCTACGGCTTTTTGTTTGCCGGTGTAGAAGGGGTGAGACGCACTAGAAATATCAATAGCGACGTAAGGGTAGGAAACGCCATCAAGGGTTACAGTTCTGTCTGTATGAATGGTTGAACCAATCACAAAGTATTGATCAGCTGATGTATCATGGAAGGCCACTTTTTGGTAGCGAGGGTGAATATTAGGTTTCATAGCAATACCTCCTTAATTATGTGATAACATATCACATTGTTAATGTTTGTTGCAACTAATTCTCATTTGCTTGGCAAGAATGTGCTTGACGTGTTTATTACAACGCGCAGGTCAGAAGCCGTGCACAGTGATGTTTAGTATTAAAGTGCTGAGCTAGTAGAGGCGGGTGCGTTATTTTGCGCCCTGATTGGCAAATACATAGGGCTGAGCACGCCAAGTTATATAAAGGCGTACTGGCCTCACACTATTATTTGTTGGCGAACCACGTGATGTCGCACAGCCACTCTACATTTTTACTGATAAATCGTACTTCATGGTCAATTTATCCAGGTAGCGAGCACGCAAAGACTGGTCATATTCATGACTTGGCGGCTGAATCAACACTTTGGAAAACTGTTTCATAATAGGGTGTAACTGTTGACGTTGGGTTTTGTCGAGAGCCTGAGCAGTGAGTCCTTCAGTAATAGTATCAATACTATAACGCAATGCATCCATTTGCATGATTTCTTCTATTTGCCCATTGCGAGTTTGTGTACCGAATTGGCCAGTGAGAAATTGTTGCCAAAGGTGGGTGAGCCGCTCGTCAAAGTCTTCGGTATAACTTTCATCAATAAATACGCCGTCTTGTTGCAGGTTTTGTAACGCCCCCTGCGCACGTTGAGCAAATAGAATAAATGCCGTACTAGCACTTTCAATATCGGACTTTTGCAGCTGTCTGCCCCAATCTTGCATAGCTACGGGATAATACTGCCAAAATACTTGGCAGGGAAAGATCCCTTGGTAAGAGTGGCACTGAATACTGTTCTCAAGGCTATAGCTGGCCTGAGGAAATATGCGTAAGTGTTGCCAGTGTTGTAATTGTTCTTGCTCTACACCGAGCAACTGACACAATGACTCTTCGCGGTAGTAGAACTGTTCAAGGTAGTCGAGTAGATGCATTGGTAAATTCAGGTGACTGTATATATGTACAGTTATTGTGGTTCAAATGCAATTCAGATGCAAGGTGTATAATTTGCTAGCATAAACACGTCAATCAGTCATAGACATCTGCCATTGCGACGATGGATATGATTAAATGTTGCTATAAAAGAATAAATGAGATTATTTCTATGCGCTCAATGGAAAAAATACGCCAAGCTCGTGTGATCACGGCGATAAAAACGCCTTATACACAATCGGGTGAGGTGTGCCTATCCACCTTCGATAAACTAGTTGAAAGACAAATCGCCGCTGGCGTTGATGGTATTGTGGTCGGCGGTACTACGGGTGAAGGTCAACTGATGAATTGGGAAGAGCACTTGATGCTTATTGCCCACAGTGTTTCGCAGTTTGCAGATAAGTTATTGATAGTGGGGAACACTGGCAGTAACAACACCCGCGAAGCGATTAAAGCAACCACCTATGGGTTCGCAACAGGGATGCATGCATCGTTGCAGATTAATCCTTATTATGGGCGTACCTCTGAGGCGGGGTTGAAGGAGCACTTTAGCCGCCTTCTTGATATTGGCCCTGCGTTTATTTACAACGTACCTGGGCGTACGGGTCAGGATTTGACTCCTGATATTATGACTCCGCTTGCAGAGCATAAAAACTTTGTCGGCGTTAAGGAGTGCGGTGGTAATGAACGTATTGCCGCCTACGAGCGCCAGGGCATTGCTTGCTGGTCAGGCAATGACGACGAAGCGCATGATGCGATCCATGAGTTTGATGCTCACGGTGTGATTTCAGTAACAACTAACCTGATACCTGAGTTATTTTGCGATTTGATGCGCACACCACAACCGCAGCGCAATGAGGAGCTTAAGCCGCTCATGCAGTGGCTGTTTTGCGAACCCAACCCGGTTGCCATCAACACCGCGTTGGCGATGACCGCAGCGGTTAAACCGGTGTTTAGACTTCCATATGTGCCACTGAGCGAGCAGCAGCAAGCCCAAGGTCAGGCGCTCATGGCGCAATTGCAACGCGGTGAGCTAGTTGGCGACGCGCAGCCGCGAATGATTGATAAACAGGACGTCGTGTATATCTAAAGCAACCAAGCCCAAAGCTAGAGTGCGCGTTGCGCACTCGCCATTCACTTCTTTGTTGAGAACCTGCAATAGCCGTGGCACCGCATGGACACTTCACTCCCTTAACCTGCAGTTAATTAGTGCTACATTTTTTGCTATTTAAATAACAATCCAGTACTATTTGCGCCCTTGTGGAAAACGGACTTTAGCGATGAAGTGTGCTGTTGAAAAGTTAGCGATGTATGTGCCGCCGACGGCTGAGGTCAAAGACCCAGCAATGACAGACGTTATTGCTTCTTTGGCAACAATCAACAGCGACATTGATGTCAGCTGGGTGAAGCCGATGCAGCGCCGGCGTCTGAGCTTATTTGCGAAAATGGCGCTTAGCTGTGCCAATATGGTTAATACAGATGCACACGCAATGCCTGTTGTGTTCTCCTCGCGTCATGGCGATTTACATAAAACGTCTGACTTACTCGAGCAATTAGTTGAACAGCAGCCATTGTCGCCAACTCAATTTGGTCTTTCCGTACACAATGCAGTTTCCGGTTTGTTATCAATACTAACAAACAATACCGCTGCAGTAAGTGCGATCGCAGGTGGTCGGAGCACTTTCTCAAGTGCGCTCATCGAAGCTTACTTGCAGCTACACAGTGGTGATACTGAGCGAGTTTTACTTCTTCATGTGGATAGGGCACTCCCTGACATATACGCCCAATACGCTGACGAAGAACAGGTGGAACATTGTGTTGCCTTAGTACTGAAAAAAAATATCAATGGGCATGGCTATGACCTTCAAGAGTTGCTTGATGCTCAACCAGAACCGTCTTTATCGGCGCTACGGTTTGCGCACGCCGCAATCCACAATCAGTCGATAGATGTAGGAAAGTGGCGTTGGCATTATGCTCAGTAAACTGAACTATTGTTGGCGTGTGCTGGGCACTGGTTTTTGTTTCAGTGTCTTTGGTCTTGGCGGTGTTGTGCTCAGTGTATTGGTCTTCCCGCTACAGCGTGTGTGTTATCACGACCCACATGTGCGTCAAGCTCGGGCTCGAAAAGTGGTGCATTATAGCTTTCGCTTCTTCGTGGCATTGATGGATACCTTGGGCGTTATTGGTTTTCACGTGTATGACAAACAGGTGCTGAAAACGCTAAAAGGGGAGTTGGTGTTGGCTAATCACCCCAGCCTCATTGACGTAGTGGTGCTGATATCTGCCATTCCCAATGCTGATTGTGTTGTTAAAGCCCACTTATTTAAAAACCCGTTTATGCGTGGGGTGATAAAAAGCACTGGCTATATAAGTAATGCCGACCCACAAGGTCTGCTCGAAGATTGTGAGCGCTCTTTAGCACAAGGTAATAATCTCATTATATTTCCGGAAGGTACGCGCTCTCAAGGTGGCAACCTAAACCGTTTTAAGCGTGGAGCGGCAAATATTGCTTTACGAGCACAATGTCCCATAAGGGCGGTGTTAATTACAATGCAGCCGAGCACCTTAACTAAAGGGGTGCCTTGGTATCGAGTGGCGCCCGTGAAAGCGCACATGCATCTGCAAGTTGCCCAAGAGCAGCCGCAGCCACGGCTGCAAGATGAACAACCGGTAAGTGTGCAATCGCGCGCGCTGACTCGGTATTTGCAAACCTATTTTCATAACCAAGTAGAAAAATTATGAATGAGTTAAAATTACAACTAAAACAACTAATTATAAACAGTTTAGACCTGGAAGATGTCAGCGTTGATGACATTGATGACAGCGAACCTTTGTTTGTTGACGGCCTTGGTCTAGATAGCATCGATGCTTTAGAGCTCGGCTTGGCGATTAAAAAAGAGTTTAATGTGAAAATTGATGCCAATTCAGAGCAAACCAAAGCGCATTTTGCCTCAATTAATGCGCTCGCTGAGTTTATCGAACAATCCCGCAACAACACCTAAGAGTGAAGAAGACATGAAAACCGCTGCTGAAATTTACGACGTATTACGTGGCATTTTAGAAAACGACTTTGAAATTGAAGCCGATGATATCTCCATGCAAGCCAGCTTGTATGAAGATCTCGATCTCGATAGCATTGATGCCGTCGACTTAGTCGTGAAGCTGCGTGAAATCACCGGTAAAAAGATCGAACCTGAAGCCTTTAAGCAGGTACGCACGGTATCGGATGTGGTTGACGAAGTACATAAACTAGTCGCTTAAGGCACCTCATGCTCAAAGCAATTATTAACACGCTGCTGTCTATTTGTTTGCTGGCTTACCCTGTATTGGTGTATCTCGGTTTATCCCAAGGATATAGTCAACAAATCATGTGGCTGTTATTGGCTTTGCTTATTATTCGTGCCGCTTTGAGCTTGCGTATTCAAGTGCTGGGTGGCTGGCTATTACCCACTTCCGTGGCAGGCGTTATTTTAGTGGCCAGTGCCTTAGTGAGCGCACAGCCTCAGCGACTGCAATGGTATCCGGTGATTGTTAATCTTGTTATGGCGGCAGCGTTCGCTTATACACTGGTGCATAAACCCAGCATGATAGAACGCTTTGCAAGACTGCGCGAGCCACAATTAAGCGACCAAGGCGTGCGTTACACCTATCGAGTGACGCAAATATGGTCCGTTTTCTTTGTGCTCAATGCGGCTCTTGCTGCCTACACCGTGCTACTAGAAGATATGGTGCTTTGGACTGTGTACAATGGCTTAGTCGCCTATATGGCGATGGGCATTTTGGGTGGCGGTGAGTTTGCTTATAGAATGTGGTTAAAGAGCAATGGACAGCTTAAATAAATTAATCGACCTATTGGCGCCAAATTGTGCCAGTGACGAGAACGCCTTCATCACTGCTGATACACTGATTAAGCGTATCAATGCGTTTAGCGCACATTATAAAAAGCTAGATATGAGCACAGCGGTGGTGCTGTACCACAGCGACAGCGTTGAATTTTTTATCCGCCTCATGGCGTTAGCACAAACCCCCATAGACATTATCTTACCGCCTAATGCGCAACCGCAGACCCTGGTGAAAATGCGTCAGTTAAGCGCATTTTTTTGCGGCGAACACAGTGCAGCCTCTGAAGGCGGGTTTAGCTATATTGATGAGGCGCTCGACGATACGTCCAGCTCATCATTGGCCGAACAGCGCAATGACGATATCTATTGGCCGAATGATAAAATAAGCGGTCGGTTGATCTTCTTTACCTCAGGAAGCAGTGGGCCTGCGAAAGCCATATACAAAACTTGGACAGCGATAAATCGCGAGCTCAACACACTCGAGCAAACCTTTATGGCTCGCCTTGCTACTGACTCACCACGGTTTGTGGCTATGGTGTCCCATCAGCATATTTACGGTTTACTTTTTAAAGTATTATGGCCCGCCCGTTTCGGCCATTGCTGGCACGGACCAATGTTCCACTATCCTGAGCACCTAGCGCAGTATATTGATTCCCAAGCGCCTAACAACTGGGTACTGATTGCCTCCCCGGCGCAGTATTCGCGGTTAGTGCAAGATAATGTCCTCGGTGGCAAGCGCAGCAATCTCGCACTGCTATTTTCTTCCGGTGGACCGCTAGAGGACAGCGACGCAACACACTTGTATCAGCAGTTCGAGCGCGCCATTATCCAAGTGTATGGCAGCACAGAAACTGGTGGCATTGCTTATCGCCAAGTCAGCACCAGCGGCGCTGTGCCTTGGCAGCCGTTCCCAGGTGTTGCCTTGGGGCGTCACAACGGACAACTAACACTAAAATCGCCATTATTAGACGAGCCAATGCGCTTAGATGACAAAGTTCAGCTGTTAAGCAACGGCGAGTTTATGCTTTTAGGGCGCGCCGACCGCACTGTTAAAGTGGCGGAAAAGCGGGTGAACCTAGTGGGTATGGAGGCCCGACTAATAGCTCACCCCTGGGTCAAGCATGCGGCCATTATGCAGTTAAGTACGGGTCGCCTCGGCGCGCTTGTGGTGCTCACTCGCGAGGGCCTAGAACAGTTCGAACAATGTCCGCGTAAACATATTAGCCAAACCCTAAAAGTGCACCTTGGTCTAGAATTCGAAGCGGTCTGTTTGCCGCGTAAATGGCGCTATCTGCAAAGCTTACCCTACAACTCACAAGGCAAATTAGTGCCCAGTGAACTGGAGTCGTATTTTGACTGATTTTAAAGTCACTCACCCCGATATTGTTGGCGTTGATGAGCAAGCGGATGAGGTATTGCTAACCTTATCGCTTGCGCCCCAGCTTGATTACTTTAAGGGCCACTTTCCCGATGCGCCGATTTTGGCCGGGGTGGTGCAACTGGATTGGGCCATCCACTATGGACGCAAATATTTTGGCTACCATAATGCGGTTGAAAATGTCGAAGTCCTCAAGTTTCAGGTGGTCATGACCCCAGGGCTGGAAGTGACCCTAGCGCTTGAGAAAAAAAGCGAGCATAAGTTCACTTTTCGGTATTATTCGCACAAAGGCCAGCATGCCAGCGGTCGTATTGTGTTTGCGAGTGACGCATGAAACTGTGCATTGTGATCCCCAACTATAACCATACGCAGGTGATTGCCGATGTCATTGCTGAACTTGAGCCTATGGGCCTGGATATTGTGATGGTGGATGATGGCAGTGCAGTTTCAGCACAGCGTTATTTGCAGCAGTTAAACGAGCGCTTTGATTGTTTACATTTACTTAGGCACCAGGTTAATGGTGGCAAAGGCGCGGCGGTGCAAACCGGACTGCGCTGGGCCTATGCTCAAGGGTACACTCATGCCTTGCAAGTAGACGCCGATGGTCAACATTGTTTGGCCGATATGCAAAAGCTTATCGCTAAAGCCAAGGCTCACCCCCATTGCCTTATCAGCGGTCGTCCGGTGTATGATGAGTCGGTGCCCAAGCATCGCTATTTAAGCCGCTATATCACCCACTTTTGGGTGTGGGTAGAAACCCTGAGCCTGTCGATTAAAGACTCCATGTGTGGCTTTCGTGTTTATCCACTGGCCCCGTGTATCGCCTTGTTTGATAGCCGTGCCTTGGGGACGCGTATGGATTTTGATATTGAGGTCATGGTGCGTCTGTATTGGCGAGGTGTTCCTTCGCTGTTTATCGATACCCAGGTGATCTATCCAGAGCAGGGCGTTTCACACTTTCAGCCGCTGCACGATAATCTCAAAATTAGCTGGCTGCATACGCGATTATTTTTCGCCATGCTGCCTCGGTTACCTAAGTTATTGCTGCGCAAACCCAGGGTAGACTCATGAGCCAAACACATTGGTCGAAAATGCAGGAACGCGGCAGTTATTGGGGCATGCAGTTTTTATTGGCGGTCTACAAGCTCTTTGGTCGCAAGGTGCTGTGGGTGTTTCTTTTTCCTGTGGTGTTTTACTTTTACCTTACCGGGGGCAAGGCGCGCGCAGCCACAAAGCAGTACTGGCAGAATTTACATGGGTACAACAGCAACCAGCCACCGTGGCGTTTTGGCACCGGGCTAAAACATTTCTGTACCTTTGCCGATAGCGCCTTTGATAAAATAGATGCTTGGTTAGGTCGCATTAGCCCAGCGCAAATCAATTACCGTAATCAGCATTTGTTTGATGATTTAGTGGCGCATAAGCAAGGGGCTATTTTTATTGGCTCCCACCTGGGAAACTTGGAGGTGTGCCGGGCGTTAGGTATGCGCCATAGCCACTGCGTAATCAATGTGTTGGTGTTTACCCATCATGCAGTGGAGTTTAACCGCACCTTGCAACGCATTAACCCCAATGTCTCAGTTAACCTTATCCAGGTGAGTGAACTCGGTCCGGACTTGGCGATTTTACTAAAATCCAAGGTCGAGCAGGGAGAGTTTGTGGTTATCGTCGGTGATAGAACCAGCACCACGGCAATCGGGCGCGTGCAATATTGTCCTTTTTTAGGCCGCCCCGCGCCGTTTGCGCAAGGGCCTTTTATTTTAGCCGCGTTACTGGAGTGTCCCATTTATTGGCTATTTTGCATGCGCAACGGACGCGGCTTTGATGTGCACTTTAACAAATACAGCGACGGCTTGTCGTTACCGCGCAAGAGCAGGCAACAGGCGCTGGAGAAAATAATCCAAGATTACGTGCAGGAGCTAGAGACTGTTGTGCAGCAGTACCCTTACCAATGGTTTAATTTTTTTGATTTTTGGCAGCGTGATGAGCACAGCGCGCGCCACAAGGAGAGCTAATTCGTGTCTAGCCGTCAAACGATTCATTTCGGCGAAAAGCCGTTGCGCATTGAAGATATTGTCGCCTTTGCCCATGCTTCAGTGAACGCAGAGATCAGCACCTCAGCGCATCTGCAGCGCAAGATTGATGCAGGGGTTGCGTTTTTAGATCAACTCCTGGAAAAAGAAGGGGTGATTTACGGGGTGACCACCGGTTATGGCGATTCGGTGACCGTAGATATTCCTCTTGATTTGGTGAAAGAGCTGCCGCTGCATTTAACCCGCTTTCATGGCTGCGGCTTAGGTGCACACTTCAGTGCTGCGCAAACACGGGCGATTCTTGCGACCCGTTTAGCATCACTGACGCAAGGCTACTCAGGTGTTAGCTGGGAGCTGTTGCACTTACTGCGTGATATGATTAACCACGACATTTTACCGCTTATCCCGCAAGAGGGGTCGGTGGGGGCCAGTGGCGATTTAACGCCTTTGTCTTACGTGGCCGGTGCTTTAGTTGGTGAGCGTGAGGTGCGCTTTAACGAGCAAGTAATGAGCGCCCAAGAGGCATTTGCACAAAGCGGCTTAACGGCGATTACGCTACGTCCTAAAGAAGGCTTAGCGATGATGAATGGCACAGCGGTGATGACCGCAGTGGCCTGCCTTGCCTTTGAGCGTGCCAGTTATGCCGTAAAGCTAGCCACTCGTATTACCGCCTTGAGCTCTATCGCCCTCAAGGGCAATAGCCATCACTTTGATGAGATTCTGTTCTCGGTGAAACCGCACAGCGGCCAACAGCAAGTGGCAAAATGGATCCGTGACGATCTTAACCACTATAGCCACCCCCGCAATGCCGACCGCTTGCAAGATAGATACTCTATTCGCTGCGCGCCACATATTATTGGCGTGTTGGCTGATAGTTTGCCGTGGTTCCGACAATTTATTGAAAATGAGCTGAACTCTGCGAATGATAATCCCATAATTGATGGTGAAGGGGAGCATGTGCTGCACGGCGGGCATTTCTATGGCGGCCATATCGCCATGGCCATGGACAGCATGAAAAATGCGGTGGCTAATTTAGCCGATCTTGCCGACCGGCAAATAGCGTCCTTGGTGGACACCCGTTATAACAACGGCTTGCCCAGTAATCTCAGTGATGCCCAACAGCAGCGCCGCTATATTAACCACGGCTTTAAAGCAGTGCAGATCGGCGCATCAGCGTTTACCGCAGAGGCGTTGAAGTTAACCATGCCGGCGAGTGTTTTTTCCCGCTCCACCGAATGTCACAATCAGGATAAGGTGAGTATGGGCACCATCGCCGCTAGGGATTGCCTGCGGGTGTTGGAGTTGACCGAGCAAGTATTAGCATGCACGCTGTTGGCCGCAGTGCAAGGTCTGCGGCTACGTATTCAGCGCGGCGAGTTGCAACAAAGCGCGCTCAGCGCTGACATTGCTAGCATGTATCAAGACATCAGTGGTTATTTTGCTAATCTCGAAGAAGACAGACCACTGGAGAGCACCCTGCGGCAAACCGTCGAGTACATTCAAAACCAGCGTTGGACCCTTTATGAATAATAAAAATACGCTATTGAGCGCAGCCGTTGATATTGAGATCCCATTTCACGATTGCGACCCAATGCAAATTGTTTGGCATGGCAATTATGCCCGCTACCTTGAGGTTGCGCGTTGTGAGTTGTTGCGCAAATTCGATTACGACTATTTGCAAATGCGCGATTCTGGTTATGATTGGCCTATTGTCGATATGCGTATTAAGTACGTAGGCTCGGCCTCTTTTACGCAGCGCATTCGCGTAGAGGCTTACCTAAAAGAATATGAAACGCGGCTAAAAATTGACTATGTGATCTTCGACAGTGCCTCGAATAAGCGCCTCACGAAGGCCTATACCGTGCAAGTGGCGGTCGATAGAGCCACCCAAGAAATGCAATTTGTGTCGCCACGCATTATCGGTGACAAGCTAGCGCAGGTGCTATCGTGACTAAGTGGCTATCGGGGTTGATGATGCTGTGCTCTTTTATGGCTGCGGCGCAGCAAGGGCAGTTTGAGCAACATAAGCACTTCGCTGGCTTTGATAACGCCTTTGTCAGCACCGGCAGTTATCGCCTTACGGCGCAGCAACTTTGGTGGCACACCCAAACGCCGATAGAAAATGTACTGCGTATTGATAGTGAGGGCGTGTTCGAGCGCCAAGGTGAGGATCAGTTTGTTAAACAGGCGCAAAGTGGTGCTTATAGCTCCTTATTACAGGCACTATTACAGCAGGACCCGCAGCAACTGGCGCAGTTTTTTATTAGCGAACCTGCGCCCCGGCCCGAGCGGATCGCCGCTAAGTCTTGGTCGTGCCTTAAACTGCTGGCGCAAAGCCAAGAGTTAAAAAGCTTGTTCACGCATCTTGTCAGCTGCCAAGACAACCAACAGCAGGTGCGTTTTATTGGCTTGTATGAGCAAAAAGGTACTCGCACTGAAATCATCCTCACCCCTGATGGAGCGACGCAGTGAGCAGCTGGGCAAGGTCTGTAGGCATCGTGCTTTGGCCCACCTTCCTGCTGCTTTGCACAGTAGCGGTGTGGACACTGAAAGAAGTGCGTATCAGTGCTGATATGATGGCCTTATTGGAGCGCCAGCCCACTCAAGCCCTCGATGCGCAGTTTTATAACGCGCAACAGCAGCTATCAAGTACGGCGCAAAACCAGTTGGTGTTTTCCTTCAGTGGCAAAACGGCGGTCAATGCTTATCATGAGCTGGCGCAGCAACTGCAACAACACCCGTCGCTTAAGGTTAAAGTACAACCCACACTTAAGCGTATCGCCGAGTTCTACCAGCCTTATCGTGGTGCGCTCATGAGCGAGGGCTATCAACAAGCGCTGCGCTCACCCACGGCCTTTAGTCACTATGCTCAGCGGCAATTATCGCAGACTGCCTCACCTTGGTTATCAAGCAGTATCAGTGATGACCCATCCTTAGCAACCTTTAGCTTTTTAGACACCTTTGCAACAGGTCAGCAATTAGGGCTCGTCGATGGTAAGTTACAATGGCGTCAAGGAGATAAGCCTCCCGTTTGGCTGCTGGTCAGTGAGGTGACGACAGCAACAATATGGCAAAACAATGCCCTGGCAGCGGAGCTTGTAAACGCGGTTCGTGCGCTTCGCCAAGCCCACCCAGAAACCGAGATTGAATACTCTGGAGTGCTATTCCACAACAGTGAAAACGCGGAGCAAGCGCAATGGGAGATGAATCGCTTTGGCTTGGCGAGCCTGGTGTTACTCGCTGTTTTTGTATTGCTCGCCATACGCGGCGTTTGGCCACTGTGGGTGAGTTTATTAACCGTAAGCAGTGCAGTGCTCGCAGGCGCGCTAGCGCTTTTATTGCTACGCCAACAACTGCATGTGTTGAGTTTAGTGTTCGCCACGACGTTAATTGGTGTCGCCATCGATTACGCGCTGCATGCGCTGAGCGACAGAGCCAAAAAAAGCAATAGCTACAGCGTAGCACTGAAACGTGGGTTATTGCTGGCTCTTGGCTCGACAGCACTCGGCTACGCCTGCTTTTTCACCGCGCCGATGAGCTTATTGCAAGATGTCGCTATTTTTATTGTTGCTGGATTGTGCGGCGCTTGGTTTTTCGTGCGCTTTGTGGTGATCCGCGCCCAGCGACCTACGCAATTACGCCCCTTGGCACTGAGTACTGCTGATTGCGCATTAACCTTGTTTGCTCGACTGCGCCGGCGCAAAGGTGCCATCGCTTTGACTCTTGCGGGCGTGAGTGGCCTGTTGCTGAGTGTGCAATGGCCACAAGTCAACGATTCTATCGCCAGCTTTAATGCAAGCTCAGCGCAGCTTATGCAAGCGCAAAAGCGCCATCACTTGTACTTAAATGGTGATGGGCCAACGTTTCAGGTGCTAGTGCGAGGCGAAAGCATCGAGCAGTTATTAATAAACGAAGAGCGCGTGCGCAGTTTTGTGCAACTGCATCAAGGGCGATTTCAGGGTCTCAGCGTGGCCCTGCCTAGCCAGCAAAGCCAACAACAGGCTTTAACTCTTTATCGCCAGGCGCAGCAGCAGGGCCGGTTTAGCTTTTTGGCGCAATTACGCGGCGCTGCGCTACCAGCGGATGCCAATACACTGTTGAGCTATGAGCAGTTTGCTCAAGGGCCACTGGCCGATGTATTTCTTGCGCCTATCAAACAAGGCCCATATTTTTATTCATTGAGCACCGTCAGCGCGCTTGAACATGCCTCGCTGAGCGGTTATCTGGCAGAGTTTGAAGATATGCAGTTGGTGGATGTGCCCGGCCAGCTGAGCGCCATGTTAGCGCACTTTCATCACAGTATTCATTGGGCTTTAGCGCTCGCAGTCCTGGCCATAGCCATTGTATTTATAGC
This sequence comes from Pseudoalteromonas sp. CO325X, assembly GCF_004208955.1. NCBI lineage: Bacteria > Pseudomonadati > Pseudomonadota > Gammaproteobacteria > Alteromonadales > Pseudoalteromonadaceae > Pseudoalteromonas > Pseudoalteromonas sp. CO325X. Next base: position 12,430 of record NZ_SGPG01000019.1, on the reverse strand, counting down.
GTTTTTTGGCCTGCGCAGAGGGGCTGCCATGGTTGCTTGGTTGGCACTCGGCGCGTTGCTGGTGGTAACCCTTATTGCGGTCGTTATGCCACTGTCGGTATTTCATACCTTGGGGCTTATCTTAGTGTTAGCGTTAGCTGTTGATTATTTTATTTTTTATCAGCAATCAGGGCGCCAGCCGACCACCTTTGTTGCCATTAGCCTGTCAGCGTTGTCGTCCTTGGCGGTATTCGCGATGTTAGTGTTTTCGAATACCCCCGCTATCAGCCAATTTGGTGCTGCCGTGCTGATCGGGCTTATTGTTGTTTACTGGGTAGCGCCACTAAGTATTGAGAATAAAAATGATAAATCAGACTGAACAGACGGACGTTGTGGTCATCGGTGCTGGTCCCTCTGGGGCGTTAGTCAGTGCCTTATTGCGCCAGCGTGGTTGGCACGTGGTGGTGCTTGAAGGTCAGCATTTTCCGCGCTTTTCCATTGGCGAGAGCCTACTGCCGCAATGCATGGCCTACCTTAGCGAAGCCGGCATGGACGAGGTCGTGGACAAGCATGCCGAAGAGCTGGGTTTTCAGTTTAAAAATGGCGCCGCGTTTCATTATCAAGGAACGGATACCGCTATCGACTTTACCGACAAGTTCTCTGCAGGGCGTGGCACTACTTATCAAGTCAAACGTGCAGCGTTTGACAAGTTGCTCGCCGATACCGCCCAGGCCCAGGGGGTGGAGATTCGCTACGGCCATCGAGTTGAAGCGCTGCAAGAACATTATGAGCATATCGAGCTGTCCGTGGCCAGCGAACAGCAAAGTTATCGGCTGCAAGCGCGATTTGTGCTCGACGCCAGTGGTTTTGGCCGGGTGTTGCCGCGCTTACTTGAGCTAGAGCGCCGCTCTAGTTTGCCCACAAGAACGGCCTACTTCTGTCATATCAACGACCATATCAGCGCCGCAAATTTTGATAGAAACAAAATTTTAATTTCCGTGCACCCGCAGCATCGCGACATCTGGTATTGGCTTATCCCTTTTGCCGATGGTAGCGCCAGCTTAGGAGTGGTGGGTGAGCCCGAATACTTCGACGAGGCCCTCAGTGAGCAACAAAACTTATGGCGCTTGGTAGGCCAAGAGCCGAATCTAGCGGCGTTGCTTGATTCGGCGCAGGCAATCACTGATACCCAGCGCTTAGGCGGCTATTCTGCGGATGTCAGTCGCTTATATGGCAAGCGCTATGCGTTATTGGGGAATGCTGGGGAGTTTCTTGATCCGGTGTTTTCATCCGGGGTGACGATTGCGTTGAAATCGGCGTCATTGGCAGCGCCGGTTGTCGATGGCTTTTTGCGTGGCGAAAAAGTGGATTTTGACAAAGACTTTGCCCAACCACTTAAACAAGGGGTTGAGTGCTTTAAAACCTTTGTCCTCGCTTGGTACGATGGCCGCTTTCAGGATGTTATTTTTTACCCACAGCAGCGCAGTGATGTGCGGCGTATGATCAGCGCCATTTTGGCAGGCTATGCCTGGGATGAAACTAATCCCTATGTGGCACAAAGTGAGCGTCGTCTTGATGTGCTTGCGACCTTGTGTAACATGGAAGCTCAATGATGCGGGCCGTATGGATAATTATTGTCACCGTGTTATCGGCCTGTACTACGGTGCCAGAGCGCAACGCCAACAGCGTTGACTTGGCCGCTGGGGTGAGCTTCGATATGGGTGTTGCCCCGCCGTCATTACATCAGCAACAGTGGCAAAAAAAGCTGACTTTTTCTCGGGCTGATCGCAGTGCTACACTACTGAGCCAACTGGCCGTCAATCAAAGCGGTGAGCTGCGCTTAGTGTTAACCTCGGGGGCAGGTATCCCGCTGTTGTCCATGGCCTATAGTGATGATGAGAAAATCAGCGTGAGCACTCAGCTAGCCACGCTGCCGATTGATCCGGAGTACATTTTGGCCGATGTACAGTTGGTGCATTGGCCCATGCAGCAACTCAAGGCGCAGTTAAGGGGGGCGCAAATACAGGAATTCCAGCGCGGCGCGACCCGAGTGAGGGAAATTAAACGTGCACACACGCTATTACTGCGCATAGAGTACCAAGGCGCCACAACAACGTTAACTAATTATATGCACCAATACCAAATTATATTTACCGAGGTGGGGTTATGAACGCCTGGTTAAACGACCTCGCGCTTGTCAGCGCATTAGGAGCGGATACCAGCGCCCATCTCGATGCCCTGAGCGGCGAACAGCGCAGTGGTTTGGCTCAAGTCGCTGGGCTAGATAATGAGGGCATGACTCCCTACTTAGGTCAGGTCGCTAATTTGCCCCTTGATAGCACCGGGCGCAATAACGCCATGATTGACCTTGCTTTGGCGCAATTAACTAATACCTTAGATAAGCTGCGCAGCCGCGTAGCAGCGCACCGTATTGCCGTAATCATCGGCACCAGCACCGCTGATATTTATGATGGTGAGCGTGCTCGAGCACAGCAAGCCCGCCATGGTAGCTGGCCGAAGCATTATCACTACCACCAGCAATCATTGGATGCCCCCGCGCAGTATATTCGCAACAAGCTTGCCTTAGAGGGGCCATGCTACAGTATTTCTACCGCCTGTAGTTCTAGCAGTAAAGCACTGAGCAGCGCCAAAGCAATGTTACAAGCAGGGCTGGCCGATGCGGTCATTTGTGGCGGCGCAGACAGTTTATGCCAATTGACCGTCAATGGCTTTAAAGCACTGGCATCGACCAGCGCCGGGATTTGCCAACCGTTTGCTCAGCAGCGTGATGGCATTAATATTGGCGAAGGTGTGGGTTTATTCATTATGACTCGCTCAGAGGATTTTGGCTCAGCGCGCTGTGCGTTATTAGGCTGTGGCAGTAGCTCCGATGCGTACCATATGTCTGCACCCGAGCCGCAAGGTCAAGGTGCCATAGCGGCAATGCACCAGGCGCTGGCCGAGGCGGCTTTGACAGCCACAGATATTGATTACATCAACGCCCACGGTACTGCAACGGTAAAAAATGATGCCATGGAAGCACGGGCCATTGCCGATGTCATCGGCGCGCAAACGCCGGTGAGCTCCTCGAAGCATCTTACCGGCCATACCTTGGGTGCCGCCGGCGCAATAGAGGCTGGATTATGTTGGTTGCTGATAGAGCAGCAACGTTTAGGGAAGACCCTAACGCTGCCATATCATAGCGGCTACGCCCTTGATGCCTCCTTGGCGACAATTAATCTTGTACAACAACCCACTCGGGAACGGCCGAAAACATGTATGAGTAACTCTTTTGCTTTTGGCGGCAATAACGCCAGTATCATTATTGGAGAAATAGCGTGACCAACAACCATCGACCTATAAGCGAATTGCTGGCGCATCGCCCCCCCATGGTGTTGATTGATGAGCTGATTTCGTTTGATAGTGACAGCGCCCATTGCCAAGTGACCATTACCCCAGACAGTGCTTTTTACCAGCGTGATATCAATGGGGTGCAAAGTTATATCGGCAGCGAATATATGGCGCAGAGTATCGCCGCCTATGCCGGTGCTCACGATTGTCAGCACCAGCGTGGTGTTAAAATTGGCTTCTTATTAGGCAGTCGAAAAATTCGCTGTTTAAAGCCGGTCTTTAAGCTTGGCAGCACACTGGATATTTATGTCACGCAAGTGGTGCAGGACGAGTCCGGGCTCAGTGTTTTCGACTGCGCCATTGAATGTGATAACGAGCGTTATCTCGAAGCCAAAATTAATGTATTTCAGCCTGCCGACCCGATGAAGTTTATTAAGGAAAACCAATGAGTAGAGCGATTTTAGTCACCGGTTCAAGCCGAGGTATAGGCAAGGCCATCGCGCTGGCCCTTGCCGAGCAAGGGTTTGACATTATCTTGCATTGTCGCACCCAGCGTGACCAAGCGCAAAAAGTCAGTGAGCAAATCCAAGCTATGGGCCGCAGTGCGCGAGTCCTGTGTTTTGATGTCACTGATAGAGACTCAGCACGCCAAAGCATAGAGCAAGATATTGCCGAACATGGTGCTTATTACGGTGTGGTGTGTAATGCCGGAGTCACGCGCGACACCGCCTTTCCGGCGATGACCGACGACGAATGGGACACGGTTATTCGCACTGGCTTAGATGGTTTTTATAATGTTGTCCGCCCGGCGGTCATGCCAATGGTCAGTGCCCGTCAGGGTGGGCGTATTATTACGTTGGCTTCGGTATCGGGCATTGCTGGCAATCGCGGACAAGTGAATTACAGCGCCGCCAAAGCAGGGATCATCGGTGCCACAAAAGCATTAGCGCTGGAGTTGGCAAAACGTAAAATCACCGTCAACTGTGTCGCGCCCGGGTTGATTGCCACGGAAATGACCGAGCAGCTCGATACCAAGGAGCTATTAAAACATGTGCCGATGCGGCGTATGGGCAATGTTGAAGAGGTCGCGGCAACGGTGTCATTTTTAGCCTCTGATCCGGCGGCGTACATTACCCGCCAAGTTATTTCAGTCAATGGTGGGTTAGTGTAATGAAACGGGTTGTGGTTACAGGGATGTCTTGTATTACGGCACTAGGGGATGACTGGCCGAGCCTGCGTAGTGCGCTAGAGAAGGGCGACAACGCCGTTAAGGTGATGGAGCAATGGCAAGATGTAGCTGATTTGAATACTAAATTAGCGGCGCCGGTGACGCACTTTCAGCGCCCTAGCCACTATAAACGTAAAATGGTGCGCTCTATGGGCCGCGTCGCATTGATGGCCACGGTGGCCACCGAGCGGGCATTGGCGCAATCAGGCTTGCTTGAGCACCCGGCGCTTACCAATGGCGATACCGGCATTGCCTATGGTTCGTCAACCGGCTCAACGCCGCCGCTTATTGCCTTCGCTGATATGATGAAATCGGGGCAGATGAGTGGGGTGACGGCAACCAGCTATATTCAGATGATGGCCCATACGGCGCCGGTTAATATTGGCGTGTTTTTTGGTATCAAAGGCCGGGTGATCACCACGAGCTCCGCCTGTACCTCGGGCTCACAGGGCATTGGCTATGCCTATGAGGCCATTAAGTTCGGTCGACAAAAAGCGATGGTTGCCGGTGGCGCCGAAGAGCTCTGTGTGACCGAAGCCGCCGTATTCGATACCTTATACGCCACCAGTTGTCGTAATGACGCACCTAAGCATACGCCTCGGCCATTTGATAAAAACCGCGATGGGCTAGTGATAGGTGAGGGTGCGGGAACACTGATTTTAGAAGAGTACGAGCACGCCAAAGCTCGTGGCGCGACGATTTATGCGGAAATTGTCGGCTTTGGTTGTAATTCCGACGGTGAGCATGTGACCCAGCCGACCAGCGATACCATGCAAACAGCAATTACCATGGCCCTTGATGATGCCCAGCTCAATGGCGAACAAATAGGCTATGTTAACGCTCACGGCACATCCACCGATCGTGGTGACATTGCCGAATCTCATGCCACCTTTAATGCCCTTGGCCGTAAACCCATTAGTTCGCTAAAAAGCTACCTGGGCCACACGTTAGGTGCGTGTGGAGCCATCGAGGCGTGGGCCAGTATCGAAATGATGCGTGAGGGGTGGTTTGCGCCCACCGTTAACCTGGAGAGTGTTGACCCACAGTGTGCACAGCTGGATTATCTGCGCCAGCCAACCAAATTACAGTGTGACTATGTCATGAGTAATAACTTTGCGTTTGGTGGCATTAACACATCCCTGATTTTTAAGCGCATGCCATGAGCGTGATAACGCGGTGCTTTGCGTTTGTTTTAGCGCTGTACAGCGCTTCGAGTGTCAGTGCAGAGCTTGAGCTTGGAGCGGGGGTATTTCATGCTAATATTCCGCTTTATATCGGTGCCCGTGAGTCAAAAAGCTACACGTTGCCAGTGCCTTATGTGCGCTATCGCTCTGAACGCTTAAACCTTGATAGGCGCAGCGCCACCGGTTACTTATGGCAGCATAATAACTGGCATTTGGATATCTCTGCCACCGCTGGAATTGCAGTAGACAGCGGTGAGAGTAAAGCCCGCGATGGCATGGATGATTTGGACTGGGTGTTCGAGTTGGGCCCAGCATTGGATTATTATGTTGTCGGCCACTATAACCAACCTAGTTACTTTAAGCTTGGCGTGTTTACTCGTAAGGCACTGGCAACGGATTTCACCCGCATTGATGATATTGGCTTTAAGGCGGGACCTTATGCCCAGTGGCGGCAGCGGTTGTGGCAACAAGGAGCGCAAAGCATCACGTTAACCAGCCGCGTGGCAATTAATTATGCCAGTTCACAATACGCCGACTATTTTTATGCAGTGCCAGCGGCGGCCGCTAATTCACTGCGCAGCGAATACACCAGTGGTAACGGATATGGCGGTGAAGAAGTGTCTATGGGGCTAAGTTATGACTCAAGACGCTGGTGGTTTGGCGGGTTTGTAAAGTATTATCGCATCAAGGATGCAAAGTGGCGTGATAGCCCATTGGTGGAGCGCAACCACAGTGTTGCCTTTGGCTTTGGGTTGGCATGGAAGTTCTATAACAACAGAGGATAAGAAATGAAAAAATATTTATTAATGGCAGCGCTTGTGGCCGCAACATCGCACAATGCGGCGGCTCGAGATGATATCGGCAAGTACTCTATTGCCGACTTGTTAGCGACCACGAAAGCCAAGGATGCGCTATTGGATGTGCCCCTTTACTTTGCCGATCAACCACACAGCGCGGCGAAAGAGACCTTCGGTGAGGTTATGACCAATAAGAAAACCAATGCCTTTAATAAATCAGACAAAGAAGCGTGTGAGTGGGTGATGCTCAGTGCGCTTAAAGCACTGCAAGAGCGCGCTCAGCGCGAAGGCATGAATGCCGTCGTGGGTATAGAGTCATACTATAAAAAACGTGAATTTAAAAGCAGTGAACAATTTGAGTGTGGGGCTGGCTTTTTAATGGCCGGTGTGGCTCTTAAGGGCACGTTAGTTAAGCTATAAAACCGCACACGACAGTCCACGCGCTATAAATTAAAAAAGGTACAAAGTTCATCGCACAGGGGTGGTAATTTGTTTTTTGTTTGTTAACATAAAGTAAAATTACCACACAGACAGTGGTGGAGTACCAATAAGGACGTTTATGGCGCGCTTCGTGTTATTATTGGCTGCGTGTTGCAGCCTTTTCAGCGCAACGGTTGTTGCATACCCTCCAGCAAAACAATTTGCACTGGCACACCTGCAAGAGCAAGTAAAACTCGATGGCAATCTTGACGAGCATGTGTGGAAAAATGCCACGCAAATCGCTGTTAACACTCAGAATGAGCCCCTTGAGCGCGCTGCCTCCCCAGTCAATACAACCGCCTATTTATTCGATGATGGCCAATTCCTATATTTAGGCATCGATGCCAAGGATCCTAATCCCGAAGCTATTCGCGGAGCTTTGCGAGACCGAGATGAGTTATGGCAGGACGACAATGTCGGTATCATCATCGATAGCCTAAATGATGAACGCAATGCCTTTGAGTTTTTCGTTAATGCTTATGGTGCTCAAGGCGATATTCTCGCGACCGACTTTGACACCTGGGTTGAAGACCCCAGCTGGGATGCCATTTGGTACAGTGCTGCGCAAATTCATAGCGATGGGTATGTGGTAGAAATGAAAATACCCCTGACGGTATTAAACCTGCCAAAAACAAATGAACCCATCACCTGGGGCATTTCCATTGCACGTAATTACCCACGAGACGTGTTCTATCGCTTGTCTAATGTCGGCTTTGATCTTGATATAAAATGCAGTTTTTGTCAGTTTGATAAACTCACTGGGCTTGCCAATCGCACTGAGCATCGTGATGTGTTGTTCACGCCGCATATCAGTGCTAGCCGCCATGATAGTAAAGAACACGTCCCCGGTGATTGGCAAAGTGGCGATGTTGATGTTGAAGTGGGCGCCGATTTACGCTGGCGTATCAATGATGAAACCTTGCTTAATGCCACGGTTAACCCGGACTTTTCGCAGGTAGAAGCTGACGCTGTGCAGCTCGATGTAAACACCAACTTTTCATTGTATTACGCCGAAAAAAGACCGTTTTTCTTGGATGGTTCCTCGTATTTCCGCACCAACCAGCAAGAGTTATTTTACAGCCGCACCATCGCCGAGCCGGATTATGGTGTGAAAGTCACCGGCAAGCAGGGCGCGCATACCTATGCCACGTTAGTGGCCGATGATGCCAACCCCTCTGTTTTATTGCCGGGTAATCAAGGCTCATCACTGGCGCAACTGCAAGATGATGTCACCAATGCGGTGGCGCGTTACCGTTATGACTGGGGACAGCGCAGTGGGGTAGGGGTGACGCTTACGCAGCGCCAAGGGGGAGATTATCATAATACCGTCGCAGCCCTCGATGGCACCTATGCCCTTAATGCCAGCGACTCCTTTAACTACGGACTGTCTTATGCCGATACCGATAATAGCGCGCTGTTTGTCGATAACTGGGACGTTGCTGACAACCAGTCCGGCAAGGCGATTAGTTTAGCGCTTGAGCGCACGAAGCGTGATTACAACTTGCGCGGCGAGTATCAACAGATTGATGAAGACTATCGCGCCGATATGGGCTATCAGCCTAAAGCTGATTTTCGCGAGTACGTGCTCGGTGGCGGGCAAACTTGGTACGGTGACGATGGCGCCCGCATCACTAAGTGGCAATATGATTTAGAGTGGGACAAAAGCTTTGATTTAGATGGCGATTTACTTGAGCAAGAATTTGAAGGCTATCTATATGCTGAAGGGCCCTTAGTCTCTACTTACGAGCTCGGTATGTGGCATAGCGAAGAGCTTTATTACGACGAGTACTTTATCCAAAATAATGGGTATGTGCAGTTCTCTATTCGCCCGCATCAAGATTTAACCTATGTGCTTTATGCCGATTACGGTTCACGTATCGACTACAGCAATGCTCGCCTTGGTGAGGGAGCCGATATTGAAAACTCCCTGAGCTGGGATGTGAACCAACATTTGCAGCTTAAGGTGAATTACAATTACGGTGAGCTCGATGTTGATGAGCAATCCGTTTATCGTGCTCAGCAGTGGGACCTGCGACTTTACTATAAATTCAATATTCGCAGCATGCTTAAGGTCATCTGGCAGTTTGAAGATATTGACCGCAACCAACAAGCCTACCTTTACTCGCAAGTGCATAAGCGTAATCGCGATTTTGGCTCGCAAATGGTGTATTCCTACAAAATGAATCCGCAGTCGGTATTCTATCTCGGTTATTCCGATAGCGGCTACCAAGATGACTCACTGGATGAGCTGCAACGCACTGAGCGTACATTTTTTACCAAAATCAGCTACGCTTGGCAGCTTTAGCTTTGTTGCTGCGGTGATAGTGCTAAATGAACATCATCACCGCGCCGCTTGGCGACTTCATTGACACGTTCAAGCATCTCATCAATACGTTTTCGTTCATACGGGTTAGTGATGTTGTGCTCTGCATCGAATACGGTGGCTTGCACATAGCGATACAAAGCATCGACGTAAGCTTTATTACCATCGCACACAAACAGAATGTTTTTTAGCGCCTCAAGAAGGTTCACCAAAATAGTGGTGTCTTCGCGCCCATAGTGGCGGATTGGGTCAAAGTTATCTTCTAACAAAGTAGCGACACTGGGCTCATAGAACCACAATCTAGGGGCCGTTTCTTCCTCGCTGTGCGCCAAGGTGTAATTGTGATCGGCAATGCGCAGGCGAGTGATAATTAAAATACTCAACATGTCTACCGCTTTAACAGCGGTGCCGGGGTCGTTTATCCCTGGGCTTAACGCTTTAATGGCGATTTCAGCAATTTGGCGAATGCCATAACTGTAATGATCGCCAATATACTCTTCGATATAAAAAACACTGCACTTACAAATTTGCTCACAAAGTTCACTGTCATCGCTGATATCTTTATTCACCGCTAAGTAGGGAAAGCCTTCAACACAAAAAAAGCCAGGCTCAATCTCAACCACCAGTTCAAGGTCATGTTGTGCCAAGATTTTACTTAATTGCTGTGTATGTACACCTTTAAAGTAGCCGGCTTGAGGGCTTTTTATACGATACCACTGGGTATAGTCAGAGCGTTTTTTCGCGATGTCGGGCTGTTGTGCTTGGGCGATGGCTTGCAGTTGTTGCTGAGTTTGCGAAAACAGCGTATTGAGCACATTGTCCACTTGTATGGAGCGGGAAATAGAATGAATGAAAAATACAAATAGCGCTAAGGCGTACAGCCCGAGCATCAAGGCTATAAAGGTGCCCAGGGACGGCGGTTGGGTATCGCCATTTTCGGCGTGGATATTCATCAAGGTGACCAAGGTAAAGACAATACTGCCTAAGTACACCCCGAGCACATACTGGTGCGACTTCATGGTAATGAGTCCGGGCAATACCCGAGGCGAGAGGGTGGATGAGGCGTTGTTAAGTACCACCATCACCATAGAAAAACTAAACACCGTCAACGAGATAAGACCACCGGCGAGAATGTTAAGCACCGTTTTTGCGGTGTCTAAATCAGCAACAAACAACATCGGCCACTGTGATTTTAAGGCCATCATCAGCTCATGATATTCGATGCTCGTCAAAAGCATCGCTAAACACAACAGCAAGGTGATGATAATAGCAGGGTAGAAGCCAATGCTGCTGACGATGGCCCGGTAGTGGGCAGCAAGTTTGCGAGGTGTACGCACTGAACAAGCCTCCATGGCGAATATAAAAAACTAACCCTAGCACAGTGCACCATTTGAGCCTAGATAGTCTTTGCTTTCGCTGCTGAGGATGCGAAATAAAGTTGGAAACAATAGCACAAAGTTCGAAAGTAGCGATTGAGGTAAATGATGCCTAACCACCTAATAATCATGTCCATGTTTCATTGGAGCAATAAAAAAACAGCTGCATTATGCCGCTGATTTTTGCATCAAAGTGAGTTAGTTTATAAGAGACCCGACGGTTAGCTATGAGTGAGGATGAACGGCCAGGTCAGCTCGTTTTTGGACATAAAAAATGTTAGAATATTTATTCGGTAACGCCGCACCAAACGAAGTTATATAGTGAAGTGCACTAAACGGACTTGTATAGTGAAGTTAAAACTAACTCACCGATTCAGTTCCGTTTAAGTGCCTTATTCATTTGTTGTTAACCTCTAAACGTATTAGCACAGGTTTGAAAAATTACTACAGCAATTATTATTTTTGCAAATGAAGTTTTTTAGAACCCACCCTTTATCATCGAAAATATAACCAGCGCCCCCAGCAAAAATTTCATATGAATAGACTTTCTTATTTATTATTAATTCCCCTGAATATTTACATGGCATAATAATTGACGCTCCATGGGCCTCTTCATTACTGACTTCCTCGGCTGTTTGGAAGTACAAATTAATTTCGCTTTCTGTCAATTGAAAGTTATCACAAAGCTCAAATCCCTGCTTGGTAATATCTACAATTTTTTCTGAAGTCAATATTTGAATTTTACTTTCATGATTAAAGGCGCAAGATGTAATAAAAAAAACAGCACTTATACAAATGATACTCTTTATCATGGAGCGACCCCAACTTTTAAGTATTGAAGCAATTGAATTCCTTCTTCTTTCTTTTTCCTAGCAATTACACCATGTGCGTAAACATCTTTATTTAAATTTAAAGAGAACTCCTTTATTAATATATCAACTAACAGCTTCAATGATTTAAATTGTTCATTTGTTGGTCGTTCAAAGGTGTTTGTAGTTTTGTTAAATCGACCTACAACCTCAATTCCTAATGAGTCACTATTTGAAGGATAACGAAGAGGTTACCGCGCCGTGTGCGGCAGCCCCAAAGGAGCGTAACGACTAAATTGCTACAACACCTTGTTATAAAACGCTTTAACGACCCCTAACAATTCGATTTGAATACAGGTCTTCAACAGGGAAGATCATCGTATAGTCGTCCCAGTTGAGATTGCCGTCCTCAATTTCGAAAGTAAGAAATTTATCGACGTTCTTGTACGGTTCATAGTCGGGATGCCCGACACTAAAAATGAAAGGAGCAAAATCGACTACAGACCTATGGCCATCGTTGAATGTTATTTCCAGGATATGGCCAGTAAGGTGTCTTGTATCAACCACTGATAATTCGGACATTTTTCACCTTTTGGTTAATAATCTGCGGGCTGATATGCTTTTTCTTCACGAAGTAATCTACCCATTTGTTCACAATATCCTCAGCATAGGCATTTACAAACTCTTCGAATTCCTTGCGCTTTTTCGAGTCTAGGCCAGTCCCTTTATCTTTGATGACGATCTTTTGTATTCGACCGCTGAGCATATGAATCTCGGCTTTTGATACTTTGCATGGATATGAATGGGTTCGTGCTCATTGCTATAGAAAAACAATATCAACCCAAGGTACTCGTAGATCTTTGGCATAAATATCTCCTTATCTCCGTTGCCAAATTAAGTTAA